>DASVDB010000154.1 GCA_036381315.1 Bacilli bacterium
CGGCGTGCTGATTTATTCCGTTTATGATATGGCCAATCGTCTGAACCACTTGATTCAGTACCGGTACACGATGGAAATCAAACAAAAAGAAGCGCAATTGCGGATATTGTACCAACAGATCAATCCGCACCTGCTTTACAACACATTGGAGAGCATCTATTGGAAAAGCTCGCTGGAAGGGCATTCGGAAGCGGCCGAGATGATCAAGGAATTGGCCAAGTTGATGCGGATCGGATTAAGCCGCGGGAGAGAATTGATCACCCTGCGGGAGGAAATGGAACATGCTTCGGCTTATGCCCGGCTGCAGCAAAAAAGGTATGAATCCGGTTTTCGCATCCATTTTCGCATTGAAAGCGACACGCTGGACAACCTCATTCCCAAAATTACGCTGCAGCCCTTGATAGAAAACGCCATTGTCCACGGTGTGCGCAACATGGGAGAGGATGGAGAAATTGTCGTATCCGCCGAGGCGGCGGATCATAAGGTGATCATACGCGTCGAAGACAACGGGTATAAAGCGGTTGATTACGCGGCAATCGATCAGATGCTGAACGGGGAAAACGCCGCTCCCCCGCTCGGCTACGGGCTGCGAAACGTCCATGAACGCATTCGGCTGCATTTTGGCGCCGAATACGGACTGCGCTTCGCTCCGCGAGAGCAGGGCGGCACCGTGGTAACAATCACTTTGCCCGAATGCCGGGAAGAGCCGCCATCCTATGCCGGGTAAAAGAGGAGGAGACAAACGGTGTACAATATTTTGATCGTGGATGACGAACCGTTGATCTGCAAAGGATTGAGCAATCTTCTTTCGTCCGCGGGACTCGATATCGAAAACGTATTTACCGCCTATAGCGGGCACGAAGCGCTCGATTATTTGCGGATGGAAGATATCGATCTGCTTGTGACGGATATCCAGATGGGCGTAATGAGCGGGATCGAATTGATGCACCAGGCGAAAATCATCAAGCCGTGGGTGCAAACGATTATCATTTCGGCCCATGAGACGTTTCAGTATGCGCAACTGGCCATTCGTTTGGGCGCAAAGGACTATATCATCAAGCCGATACAAGGCGACCAATTTCTCGATTCCGTGCGAAACGTGCTGCTTAAAATGGAAAAAAACCATTTGGATCAGGAACAATTGCTGGCGAAGCTGCGCCAGGATTTTCACATGGACGAGCCGCCGCCCGCGATCATGGAAGTGTTGCGCAGGCTGATGAACGATCCGGCGAATTTCGCGGACTTCGCCCTCTTAAAGGAGCGTTATCAGATTGATTTGTCGGGCCCATATTTTTCCGTTATCAAAGTAAGGCTGGATCTTGCGCGCGATTCGGAGGGCCACGAACTCACCGATCGGGACCGCGCCCTTTTGCGGTACGCTTCTTTGAATATTATCAACGAGCTATTGGAAAAAGAATGGAGCCATTGCGCTTTTTATTCCGCGGATCGGGAAATCAGCATCATCATCCAATGGAACGAAAACAATTTCCAGGAACAAGGCGGCAGCAAAATCAATCATCTCGACATGATCGGCCGCAGCGTTCACCACAACATCAGTCGCTACCTCGGGGTTTCCTGCGTGGTGGGAATCAGTCAAATCCTAAAGGGGCGCGAATTTCTGGGCGTTTTGAATGAGCAGGCCCGCAAAGCGATCGATTGGAACCGGGAACATAACGATCATAACGTGTTTTACTATGGCGATTTCAACTTGCGCTTGTATGCCGATGATCCCACTTCCGAGGAACTGTCCGCCCAAAACAACACGATCGTGCGGGAGGCGAAGGAATACATCGACCGCAACTATATGCAAAAAGGGCTGACGTTGCAGGAAGTGGCGCAAAAAAAGCATGTAAGCCCGAATTACCTGAGTTACTTGTTCAAAAAATACACCGGTTACAATGTGTGGGAATACGTCATCAAGCAGCGGATGGAAGAAAGCAAGCGGCTGCTGATGAACACGGACCTGAGACGGTATGAAATCGCGGAAAAAGTCGGCTACGAATCACCGGAGCATTTCAGCAAAATATTCAAAAAATATTTCGGCGTAAGCCCGAGCGACATGAAGAAGTAAAAACGCCCATAATTCGCATAATTCTGCACATGGTCAGGTTTTTCTCCCCTTTTTATAATGAACCATAACGATAAAAAGGAATGAGGGAGACCCGATGAACCAAACCACTGTTCCAGTCCGCGCGCTGGACACAGGACCCAGGCGGTCGGCCGGCAGATGGAAAAAGCACTTTTGGGGCTACATGTTTATTCTGCCGGCGGCCGTAATTTTTATTTTGTTTTTATGGACGCCAATCGTCAAAGGGCTGATCTACAGCTTTTACCATGTGGATTTTGTCAAAGGCAATGAATTTGTCGGTTTGGCCAATTACAGAACGGTTCTGCACGATCTGGACGTGTGGATCGCCGTGCGCAACACGCTGTACTATATGTTGCTGTGTGTGATCATTGGTTTTTGGGTGCCGATCGTGTTCGCCATCGCGATTTCCGAGCTCAGGCGGTTCCAGGGATTCGTCCGGGTTGCCGCCTATTTGCCATATGTGGTGCCCGCCGTCGTTCTATACGGCTTGTGGCGATGGCTGTACGACCCGATCGGGCCGATCAACGCGTTTTTGATGAACATCGGATTGAATCAAATCAACTTTATGACGGATACGAAGTGGTCGATGATTTCGCTCGTCATCATGGAGACGTGGCAGCAATTCGGGTCGGCCATGCTGATATATTTGGCCGGGATATTAAGCATCCCGCGCGATTGGTATGAAGCGGCGGAAATCGACGGAGCGGGCGTGTGGCAGCGGATTCGCTACATTACGCTGCCTTCGATGCGCAATCTGATTGCGCTTCTGTTCATTTTGCAATTGATTGCGACCTCGCAGGGATACTTGTCGCAGTACGCCATGCTGGACGGCGGCCCAAACAAGGCAACCCTGACATATGCCCTGCTGATTGTGAAATATGCCTTCAGCAGACTGGATTACGGCTCGGCGTCGGTGCTCGGCTGTCTGATGTTCCTCGTGTTAAGCGGATTGGCGATTGCGCAATACCGGCTGTCCGGAAGAAAGGAGACCGATTGATGAAGAACGTCGAACGGGGCATTTTATCCGCGCATGATTTGCGCAAACCGGTCAACAAGCTCGTCTATGCGCTGATGATTCTGGTCATCACGGTCATGGTGTGCACGATGGTTTATCCGATCCTCTCCACGTTTTTGAACGGTTTCAAGGGCAGGGTGGAGGTGAACTCGTTTCCGCCGCACCTGATTCCGGTCGAGTGGCATCCGGACAATTTCGGCCAAGGTTGGCATTACATCGATTTGGTCCTGTTTTTGCGAAATACCCTGTATATTTTTGCGGGAGACATGGTGGTGACCGTTCTCGTTCTGGGTCTGGCTTCCTTCAGTTTGTCGCGGCTAAATGTGCCTTATCGCCGGGCGATTCATTTTTTCTTTCTGACGACGCTGTTTATCCCGCCCACAACCTATATCATTCCGAACTTCGTCAATCTCAACGATCTGGGGCTGATGAACTCGTTCGCCGCTTTATGGCTGCCCGCGGGAGCCAACGCCTTCTTCCTGCTTCTGCTGAAAAGTTTTTTTGACAGCATCAATATGGAACTGTTCGAATCCGCCAGGATTGACGGCGCGTCCGAATTGAAATGCTTTTGGCAAATCGCCTTGCCGCTGTCGGTGCCGATTTTTGCCACATTGGCGATCTTCGTGTTTTCGACGGCGTGGAACGACTGGTTCTGGCCCTCGCTCATCATGCACAGCGACGATAAATATCCGTTGGCGACGGCCATTTACAAATACGTCATTCAGGCGCGCCGGCTGGACTTGAACATCCGCTTCGCGATTTTGTCGATGGTGATGGTTCCGCCGATTGCGGTTTTTCTGCTCTTTCAGAAATTCATCATCCGCGGCCTCCATTTGGGCAGCGTCAAGGGGTGACGGCGTGCGCAAAGCCAAATCGTAAAGCTGCACACAATCGAAGTAGGAATACACATCGTACGGGCGAACGGACTCCATTATGATTAGAAGTGTAATCCAAACCATATTGAGAAGGGGAGTACGCATGAGGAAGATTGCTATCATTTTTGTTTGTCTGATGGTGTTTGGTTTGGCGTTGGCCGGCTGCGGCGGCTCGCAAAAAGAAGCGGCGGACAACACCAGCCAGAGCACGGCGCAGCCGGAAGGTCAGGCGCAAGAAAAAGCGGATGACGCAAGCAACAAGAAAATTACAATCAGCATCTACTATCCGACACCCGACCAACCGGAGAGACGCGCTCTGGAGGACGACAAAATCAGACGTTTCCAGGAAAAATATCCGAACGTGGAGATTATTAAGAGCGACTGGCAGTACAACCCGAACGAAATCGGGATCAAAATGGGAGCGAACGAAGCTCCGACCCTGTTCAACACATATGCGACCGAAGGCAAGTTTTTGGCGGAAAAAGGCTGGGCCGCCGACATCACCGATTTGTTCAACAGCTACGAACATAAAGACGACATGAACCCGATTCTGCAAAACCAGTTTATCATTGACGGCAAAGTATACGGAATCGCGCAGCAAGGTTACGTGACCGGAACAGTGGTCAACAAAAAGATGCTCGAAGAAAAAGGGGTTCCGGTGCCGCCGTATGATTGGACCTGGGAAGATGTGCTGAATACGGCGAAAGCGGTAGCCGATCCGGCGAAGGGCATTTCCGGAATAGCGCCGATGGGCAAAGGCAACGAAGCCGGCTGGAACTGGACGAATTTCCTCTTTGAAGCGGGCGGGGAAATCCAGAAGGTCGAAGGCGGCAAAGTGGTAGCGATTTTCAATTCGGATGCGGGCGTCAAAGCGCTTGACTTCTACCACAGACTGCGTTGGGAAGCCCAGGCGATTCCGCAAGACTGGGCGCTCGGTTGGGGCGACGCGGTCGGCGCCTTCGCGCAAGGCAGGACGGCCATGGTAATCGCGGGTCCGGACGGTCCGGTTGACCAGGCGTTGAATCAGGGCGGTCTGAAGCCGGAGGATGTGCTCGTTTATCCGATGCCGGCGGCGGAAAAAGGCGGCAAACATACCGGCGTGCTCGGCGGCGATTTCCTTGTCATCAATCCGAACGCCACCAAAGAAGAGCAGGAAATGGCGTTCCGTTACGCGACGTTCGACTATTTCTCGGATAAAGGGCTGCAATCTCTCGAAGAGAACATTCAGGCGCGCAAGAAAGACAACAAATATTTCGTTCCGCCGACCATTCAGTACTACAAGGATGATTCTCCTTACGGACAAAAAGTGAGAGACCTTTACGCGAAATACGACAATGTCTATCAATACGATCCCGCCATTATGGGTCTGCTCGACGGCAAGCCGGAAGCGCAGTTCAATACGCAGGACTATTACGCGACGATGACCAATGTCATTCAGGAAGTTTTCTCCAAGAAAGACGTCGACCTGAAAGCGCAGCTGGACGCGGCGGCCAAACTGGTGCAGGAGAAATTCTACGATCCGATCAAAGTACAGTAAACAATCGCATAGCGTAAACCGTTAGGGCATCGTTCCTAACGGTTTTTGCTTACATAACGCGTTTCGGAAACAACTCATTATCATTTGATTGGCGGGGGAACGGGATGGATGGAATGTTGCGCAACGGCAGGTGGTATTGGGCCCTCGGGGCGGCCGTCCTGCTTATGCTGATTGCGGGAATATGGATCGCCGCGGCATTCATGCGCGGGTCGGACGTCACGTTTGAGCATGCGGACGGCCTGCTTATAATCGGCAATTCGCATTATGAGGCGGCATTTTACGACGACCATGGAGGCGTTGCCTATTTGCAGGATAAGCAGGCGTCGGGCAAACTTTCGGTCGGCAACCGCGGCGGCAACTTGTGGTGGGCGTTTATGGACGACAACTCTTCGTTCAACAGTTCGCAAGCCGACAGCTTTTCCTATGAGTGGGATGCCGGCAAGGGACGGTTGCTCCTGCATTATGGGGGAAAATTGCAGGTTGATGTGACGGCGGCATTTTCCGCCGACAGCCGGATCGCCCTGAGCGCGGTTGTAAAGAACAAAACAGCCGGCACGATCCGCTCGTTCAGGCTCCCATACGAGTTGAAGGTAGCGTCCGACCAGGTCAAGGACGGCTTGCTGCCGATGCTGCCAGGCGTCAAACTGCGCGCTGAGTTTTTCCGGGAAAACAATTCCTATGACGGACAGTATCCCGGGGTGATGTTCGCCCCGTACGTGGCGCTCAGAACGAACAACGGCAACCTGGCCGTCTATGATGTGTCTGAACACGAGGCCGCCACGATGTCGCTCGGTTTTAAAAATCAGGTGGACGATGCCGGCGTGACGGGCATTGTGCACGACTATAAGACGTTCATCAAACCGGATGCCGAATGGCGTAGTCCGCGGATTATGCTGCAGATCGGCAAAGATTATCCCGATTCGATCGAAAGCTTTAGGACGCTTGCCGGCATTTCCGCTTACCCCTCGCTGGATGAAAAGCTGGGGGACGATGAGCGGACCGTTTTTCAGCTGCCTTTTTACAAAATGGATATTTCCGCGCTCAAGGACGCCGATTGGCAGGCATTGCGGACCGATTACGCGGATCGCCTGAATTACAGCGGGATTTTGCATCTGGTTGGGTTTCAGCAAGGCGGGCATGATGAAAACTACCCCGATTTCATCCCGCCCGATCCGAAATGGGGAAGTCCGGAAGATTTTCGGGAATTTGTCCGGGACGCGCATGCCCAAGGGCATCGGGTGGTTCCCTACACCAATTTTTCCTGGTGGGGCGTGCATTCCCCGACGCTGAATTCGCTCCCGTCCGGGATTCGGCTGGAAGATATCGTAGTGCAACAGGAAAACGGAACCTTGATCAAGGAAGACTACGGCCCGCACAGCGGCTATGTGATGAATCCCAATCATCCGTTTGTGCTCGAGCGCATTGCCGAAGAACATCGCAAGCTGTTTGCGGAAGCCGGATTCGACGGCGTGTTCGAGGACCAATGGGGGATTCGCGACGTTCCGTTCCTGTATAACGAATCCGCGAGCGATGATCCGTCGACCGCTTATTTTCAAGGCGTCCGCGACTATTTCGCTTCGGTTCAGGCGCATTTGTACACGGAAGACGGCATTGACGTATTGGGCCAAGACGCGCTTGGTTTCATGGGCACCAACCTGTTGTGGGACCGGTTGGGATATCGTCCGAAAACGGCCGCGTATTCCGACTATTATCCGATGATCGGTATGCTGGAACGGGATAAAGTGATGCTGTTCCAGCACGATTTGGCGGCGGAAACGATGACCGACGATCAGGAAATGCTGCGCTGGAACCTGGCCATGGGGTACAACTTAAGCGGCGATTTGTACAACGGCGCCAACAATCCGTGGCTGGATGTGATCGGCGTATTTCAGCGATATGTGCTGGCCAATTATGTGGATGAGCGGGTTAAAAGCTTTACATCCGTTTCCCCGGCCGTGACGAAAACCGAATTCGACACGTATGCGGTGATCGCCAATTGGGACGATCGCAATCCGTATCCGCTCGATTCGCTCGTCACGCTTGCGCCCGGAGGTTTTGACGTCGTCTCGGACGATTCGCTTGTCAGGGCCGGTTCGTACACCCGTTTCAACGGTTTCGATCTCGATCCGGGCGAACACGATCTTGTCATCGTTCGCGGCGACAAAGACATTCGCGTGTTCCAGCCTTTCGGCGCGGACACGACGCTTTCCATCCGGAAAGGAGCCGACTGGGCGCATGTGCATGCGGCCGCTTACACGGCGGACGGAACGAAAATAGCCGATCTGCCGGTGACGGAGGATGGCGAAAACGTAACATTTGATTATATCGGGACGATCTTTGACCAGCGGGTTGCGTATGTCCAACTGTCCGCCGCGGCAACTTTGAGCGAAGTGACCGACGTTCCTTTCCATAAGGCGGCGGCCAAAATCAATCTGGCCCTGGAACAACCCGTCGAATCGACAACCGACACGGCGAAGGAGTTTCCCGCCAAACAGGCGGTGGACGGCGATCCTTACACTTACTGGGAGAGCATGCCCAAACGGTTTCCGCAGTCGCTGACGCTTGATCTCGGGCAGGTGCGGGAAGTGGACGAATTGGTGCTGAAGCTGCCGCCGCTCGATGCCTGGGAAGCCCGCGACCAAAAAATCGAAGTGCTCGGCAGCGAAGACGGCCAGTCGTTTGCCGTGCTGCTGCCTTCGCAGGCTTACACCTTCGACCCGAAAGCGGCCAATACGGTCAGCATTCCGCTCGATGGGGCCAAGACCCGCTATTTGCGGTTGACAATCGCGGATAACACCGGCTGGCCGGCGGCGCAAATCTCCGAACTGGAAGTATACGGACAATAGGAAACAGCAATGCACGCGGAACTCAGACGCCGGATGACGCGGTATGCCAAAAATTTTGCGGTCTGCTACGGATTCTCGACCTCGTCGTGAAAACTGCAGGCGTCTGGGTTCCGAAAGTGAGTTGTTCGCCATGTTGCATGTGAAGCGCAAAAATGCGCTTTATTTTTTTCTCATTTGTTCACCAGCTGCGATTTGGGCGCAAGCGGCAGCGGCATGACGATTAGCGCCAGCATGACGATCAGGAATGCGGCATAGTACGGGGAAACGGCGTTGCGGATTTGTCCCGCCAAAAGCGGCCCCACAAACGCCCCAAGGGAAAACGAAATCGACAATAACGAAAACACCCGTCCGTACCGGGAAGCCGCGCTTTCACCGGCCAACAGCGTGGAGAGCGCGGGCAGGATGATGCCGTGAGCCATGCCGATCGCAAGCAGCGATGCGGGAAGCGGAACCGGTAATTTGGCCGCCATCACGAAAAAAACAAGCCCCATGAACAAACTCCCCGCCGCCGTGCGCAAAAAGGAAGACAGCCGGTTCAAAAACAATAAGCTTAACGTGAGCAGCGCGCCAAAGCTGACATAGGAAAACAGGATGCCGGAGTTGATGATGGAAGCGCGTGAAGCTTCCGTAAGCGGCAGTTCAAAAAATAAAATTCCCTGGGAGCAGGAAAGCGCAAACGGAATGCCGTAGATCGCCAAAGGCACTTGCATGCCGGAATGTTCCCTTTGCCCGGCGAGGTCGCGGGCCAACTTTTTTGCCGCTATGGAATATGGTATATCCCGTATGGCAAAGAGAGCGAACACGCCGGTTGCGATCAATCCCCAGCCAAGCACGGCAAAAGCCGCAGCGAAGCCGATTTTTGCCACCAGCAGAGCGCCTGCAGCCGGCGATACGATTGCCGCCAGCGTATGCACCATCCCGTTTCCGGCCATCAACTTTCCTTGCTGGTAACGGGTCTCGGCCAATTTGGCCAGCAAGGCCAGGCAAGCGGGAGAAAGGAAAGCGAGCACAAACCCGCTGAGCGAACGGGCGAGCAACAGCTGGTAAGGATCGGTTAATTTTGCCTGGTAAAGCAGGATGACACCCGCTCCGACAAGACTGGAGAAAATAAAAAAGCGGCTGCCGTATTTGTCGACGCCGTAACCGGCCAAGAGATTGCCGGGAAGATGGGTCAGGGAATAAACGCCCATGATCAGCCCGATAAAGGAGGGCGCCGCGCCAAGCGAAAGAGCGAACGGGGAAAGGATCGGGTATTGCGCATGCAAATCGAATATTGCCACAAACATGAAGAGATACAGCCAAACGGCCGTTTTCATTTGCGCCACCTCTTTCATAGGAATGGTCTAACGCATACAACCAGACGGGAAACTGTCGTTATTCCTTACTTGTACGCCCGTACCCGGACAGATATTCGTGGCGGCTGAATTCATGTATAATGAATAAATAACGGTTGAGCGAAAGGGAGAGATTGATGGAGCCATTTTTCGCGTTTCTCACCGAGCGTTGGTACGTCGTGGCGGCTGCTGTGGTGATTCTTTTTTTGGTCATCAAGCTGGTCAAGGCGGTGATCAAATGGGTGATTGTCCTTGTTTTAATTGCCGGCGTGCTGATTTACGGGACGCAATACGGCGGTGAAATAAAGGATGTGGGCCAAAAGATCGTAAACGCGACCAGGGAAGAAGCGGTAAAAGCGCTGCTTGGGGAAGCGGAACAGGCGAAATTTACGCAACATGCCGACGGAACGTTCGACATTGCCACGCCTCATGCCCGATTGACCGGCGCGCAAAATTCCGATTGGTTAACCGTTACGGTCGGCGGCCATTCCTTTAAATTGAAAAAAGACGATGTTTGGCGGCAATTTATTGAGCAGGCGCGGAAGAAGTGATGGACTTGGGGCTGACAAGCAAGCTGTTGGACGCCGGGAATGTGCTTAGTTTGTTTTTGCTCGCAACGGTGGCGTTTTCCACTTTGGCGGGAGCGGCAAGAGGCGCGTCCGGCTCGGCGAAAAGGCTGGCCGCGGTCATCGGGGACGGGGCGGTTACGGTCGCCGCGGCGGCGGTTGCGTGGATGATATCGCGCCCTCTTTCGCCGCTGATCGGCTCCTGGCTGAAAGGGTGGTTTCCCGCGCAGCCCGACTGGGTTTCCACGCGAGTATGGCAATCCGTTGAACTCGCGCTTGCGGCAATTAGGGATTATTCGTTGTTCCGCTTTCTGCTCCTATTTTTGTGCATTTTTCCTTTTGTCAAATGGGTTGCGCAATGGTTATGGTTTTGGATCAGCGACATCCTTTTTCCGTTTGGCGCGCGTCAGTCGCGCGGGGGCGCGTTTTCGCCCGCAAGCGGAATCGTCGGAGCGGGAATCGGCTTTTGTTTGGGCGTTGTGCGCGCTGTCATGATTGTTGCCGTTATTTTTGTTTTGGCGGCGCTTGCCCCGGGCCAGCCGCTAATCAAATATGCGGAAAACTCCTATTACTACCGGCTGGTGACGGAAGAAGTCGTCATGCCGCTGGCCGGAGATTTCGTCAAACGCCGGCTGCCGCAATTTACGCAGGCGCTGGAAAAAGAATACCGCGGCATCCTTGCGCGCCGCTACGAAGTGATCGACCGCGAGATACCGGATGACGTCGCTTTGGCGGCAAAGAAAATCGTGGCCGGCAAAAAAACGGATGAAGCCAAGGCCAGAGCGCTTTACGAATGGGTCGGCACCCGAATCCGGTATGACGATGAAAAAGTGCGGCTGTATGAAGAATATCATGAATGGCGCGAGCAGACGCCGGAGGAAACGTTCAAGACGCGTAAAGGGGTATGTATCGATTATTCCCGGCTTTATGCGGTCATGGCGCGCGCGGTGGGGCTTAAGGCAAGGGTTGTAACCGGAATCGGCCATGACGGCAACGGCGGGTCCGGCCCGCATGCGTGGAACGAGGTATTGCTTGCTTCCCGCTGGGTTCCGCTCGACACGACCTGGGCGAACAGCGGCGGAAACTGGTTTGATCCGCCGAACTTTGCCGCAACCCACGTGAGAGAGGCTTGAACTTCCAGCGCGCTGAAGATGCAGTGCAGGCTATATCTATGCTAAACTGGCGATATAGATCTTGTTTGGAGAGGCAGGGGCTGTCAGGATGACGCATGGGCAACAATTTGACCAAGCGCAGCAGGAGGTGGTGAAAAAAAGACATTTTGCCTTCCGCCTGAATATTTTCTTTTTCGTCATTTTCCTGTTGTTTTCCGTTTTGATCGTCCGCCTTGCGTTTTTGCAATTTGTCGAGGGCGCGTCCATGAAAAAGCTGGAAGACAGCACTTATTCGGCATCGATTCCGATCGCTCCGATTCGCGGGCGCATTTATGACCGGGACGGCTACCCGATTGCCTACACCACTTCCGTGCAATCGTTGTTTTACCGATTTGAACCGAATCGAAGCAAGGACGAGTTCATCGATTTGGCCAAGCGGCTGTCCGCCGCGCTCAATGCGCGGAAATCTCCGCAGGCGGAGACGCTCACGCCGGAAGAAATATTGAAACGGATGGATGTCGGGTACAATCTGGACGGCGCGGAAATAAAAATTCGCGATTATTACTCGTCGCCGCGGCGGATCAAAGAAAATTTGTCGGAAAAAGAAATTGCGTATTTGCTGGAGCACAAGGAGGAATTTCCCGGCCTGGAAATTGTGGAGGAAAGCGTTCGCGCCTACGACGAGCGGAGAATCGCCGTGCAGCTGGTCGGCTATCTCAGCCCTTATTCCGCGGCCAAGACCGCTCCGGCAGGGTATCTTGATTTTTACCGGAATAAAGATACGGAAGCGCAATACCTGAACGACGAATATGTCGGCATGGACGGCATCGAGTTTATGTATCAGGATGAACTGCGGGGGAAAAACGGGTTGAAAACCTACCCGACCAACGCTTTGTCCAAAATTATCGGCGATGCGACGGTTGAGCCGCCGGTAAAAGGCAATAATTTATATTTGACGATCCAAAAAGATGTGCAACTGGCCGCCCAAAAGGCCATTACCGATCAGTTGGCTTTCATGAAAAGCGATGAAGCGCGCAAAATGGGAACCCCGTATATGGGCCATAATGCGGTCGCCGGTTACGCGGTGGCGATGGAAGTGAAGACAGGCAAAGTTGTGGCGATGGCGAGCATGCCGGACTACGATCCGAACGTTTGGCGCGGCGGAGTAAGCACCCCGGTATACAACCAGATCAAGAAGAAGATTACCAACGGCACAATCCGCGAGCGTTACGCCCCGCTTCCCGACGATGAATATTGGAAGCACCCGTCTTCGCTGGTGCCGCCCGGTTCGACCATGAAGCCGCTCACGGTTTTGATCGGTTTGAACGAAGGCCTGATTACCCCGGACGAAAAATACAACGACAAAGGCTGCTTCTACTTCGGGAAAAATAAAGACGCGCGCGTGTGCAACGCCTTGTTCGAACGCAACGGCTTGATCAACGCGGCCAAAGCGATTGAAAAATCGTCCAATACGTTTATGTCCGAAATGATCGGCAACCGCTTGTACATGAGCACCCGGATCGACGACCCGATCGCGTTGTGGGACCATTACATGAAAGAATTCGGATTGGGGGTCACGACCGGGAGCGGTTTGCCCGGCGAAAGCCCCGGCGATCCTTTTTACAAGATAGACGCCGAGCGCTACGGCGCGCAATCCCCGCTTATTTTGGGCTCGTTCGGCCAGGAAGCGCGCTATACGACGCTGCAGCTTGCGCAATATGCGGTGGCGCTCGCCAATCACGGCAAACGAATCAAGCCGGTATTCGTCGATAAAATCACAGACTATGAAAATCATACGCTGGAAACGACGGATGTGCCGACCGTGCTGAATCAAACCGAATTTCCGGAAGAGTATTGGCAAGTCATTGAGGAAGGCATGTCCAAAGTGTTTGTAACCGGGTTTGACGGCTTTAAATACAGTTTTATGCGCAAAACAGGCACATCGCAATCCGATATTGCCGGCTCCAAGCCGGAAAACGGGGTGTTCATCGGCTATGCGCCCGCGGAAAATCCCAAATTGGCGGTCGCGGTTGTCATCCCCGAGGGCGGGTACGGGGCCTGGAGCGCGGCTCCGGTAGCCCGGAAAATTTTTGACGCCTACGACAAGTATATCGGCCTCTCCGACGCGAAGGAAGAGGCGCAAAACGAGACCTTAGCCGCGCGGTAAGCGGGAAAGGACCCATTTGGCAATGTGTGGAATAGCGGGCATCGTAACGTACGACAAAAGCGAGCCTTCAAGCGAACAATTGAAACGGATGACCGATGCGATCGCGCACCGGGGGCCGGATGACTCCGGCTTTTTTCGCGAATCCGGCGTCGGTCTGGGATTTCGCCGGTTGTCCATTATCGATCTCGCCGGCGGGCAGCAGCCGATGACCAATGAAGATTCCACGCTCTGGCTCGTATTTAACGGCGAAATTTACAATTTTCCCGAGCTGCGCCGCGCCTTGACGGAAAAAGGACACCGGTTCAAAACGCAATGCGATTCGGAAGTGGTGCTGCACAGCTACGAGGAGTTTGGAACCGATTGCGTGAAACGGTTTCGCGGCATGTTCGCCTTCGCCATATGGGATTGCGGCAAGCGGTTGTTGTTTGCCGCGCGGGATCATTTCGGCATCAAACCGTTTTACTATGCGAGCGGCAATAACGGGTTTCTGTTCGCCTCGGAAATCAAAAGCATATTGGCAAGCGGGGAAATGGAGCGCAAAGTCGATTGGCAAAGTTTGTATCATTATATGACATTCCAGTACGTGCCGGATCCGCGGACCATGTTCGCGGGCATCAAAAAATTGCCGCCGGCCCATACGCTGATCGCGACGGAAGAAGGCCGCGTTTCTCTTTCCCGGTATTGGAACCCGGTTTTTGCGCCGAAACGCCAATCCTTTCATGACGCCGTGGAACAAATTCGCGCGAGTTTGCAAGATTCGGTTAAACACCATCTGGTGAGCGACGTCCGCCGCGGCTGCTTTTTGTCAAGCGGCGTCGACTCGACGGCGATTGCCGCGATGATGCGGCAAATGGAGCCGATCAAGACTTTTTCCGTGGGCTTTGCCGGCCCGAACAACGAGACGGTGGTGGCCAAGGAAACCGCAAGGGCGCTCGGCACAGAACACTACGTGAATGTCATTACCGCGGCGGACTATTTTGCCTCCGTGCCGAAAGCGGTTTGGCTGCAAGATGAACCGGTTGCCGACCCGGCGGCGATTGCGCTGTACCATGTTGCCCGTTTGGCGAAAGAGCATGTGACGGTGGTGCTGTCCGGGGAAGGCGCGGACGAACTGTTCGGCGGCTACCGGATTTACCGCGAGCCGCTTGCGCTAAAGCCTTTGAATTGGCTGCCGCTGGCCGCCAAACGTTTTTTGC
This sequence comes from Bacilli bacterium, assembly GCA_036381315.1. Classification (NCBI taxonomy): domain Bacteria; kingdom Bacillati; phylum Bacillota; class Bacilli; species Bacilli bacterium. The sequence goes on from DASVDB010000154.1 coordinate 14,738, forward strand.
ATCTGCTGGTTTCCGCCATTCCGGGCAATTTTTACGGCAAAAATTATTTGTTGCGCGGAACAACGCCGTTGCAAGAACGGTTTTTCGGCAACGCCAACATTTTTCCCGACATGTTGAAGCAAAGATTGTTAAGGCAAACCTGCCTGCGCGGCAAACAGCTTGTTCCGGCTGGGCGGGCGGTTCAGGAATTGTACCGACAGTGCCGGCACCTTGACCCGGTTTCCCAGATGCAGTATATTGATTTGCATCTGTGGCTGCCGGGAGATATTTTAATGAAAGCGGATAAAATGACCATGGCGCATTCGCTCGAATTGCGGGTGCCGTTTTTGGACAAGGAACTGTTTGCAGTCGCCGCGTCGATTCCGGCTTCGTACCGAATTGCCGGCGGCACGACAAAATATGTGTTCCGCAAAGCGATGGAGGGCATCATCCCGGATTTTATTTTGCATCGTCCGAAACTTGGCTTTCCTGTTCCGATGCGGGACTGGCTGAAAGGCGAGCGAGGGCGGCAATTGCTGGACGTCATATGCGAATCCGGCGTTACGGAATATTTCAATCTCGCCGAAGTTTGGCGTTTGTTTGCGTTGCACCGCGACGGCAAGGCGGATTTTTCCCGGCATTTGTGGGTTTTGTACGTGTTTGCGCTGTGGCATATGACTTATATGGAAGGGACGGCAACGCCCGTTTTGGCGCCGACTATATCATGATAAACGCTTGAGGAGAAGCGTGACGGGCAGGGAGGGGAGAAATGACATGCCGCGTTATAAAATTATTGCGCTCGATATGGATGGAACGCTGCTTGATGCCAGGCAGCAAATTTCCCCGGCGAACAGACAGGCGATCCGGGAGGCTACAAAGGCAGGCGTCGCTGTCGTCATCGCCACCGGCAGGGGCATCCAAACGGCACAGCCATATATTGACGATTTGCAATTGCAAACCCCGATCGTTACCGTCAATGGCGGGGAAATATGGCGTTCGCCGGGCCGCTTGCACCGCCGCTTTTTGTTGCGGCATGAAGAAATTGCGCGGCTGCGCCAAATAGCTGTGGAATTTGCCAGCTGGTATTGGGGATATGCCGTAAGCGGCTTGTTCAATAAAGATCGTTGGGCGGAGCGGATTGAGGCGGAAGAATGGCTGAAATTCGGCTTTTACACGGAGGATGCCGAAGTCCGGGAGCACATTTTGTCGCGTGTCAGGGCAATCGGGAATCTGGAAATCACCAATTCGGACCCCAATAATTTGGAGATTAATCCCGCGGGAGTAAATAAAGCCGCCGGCATGCAAACGGTTTGCCGGTTGCTGGGCGCCGCCATGCAAGACGTGGTGGCTTGCGGCGACAGCTTGAATGACATCGCGTTGATTCGCCATGCGGGTCTGGGCGTTGCGATGGGAAACGCGCAGCCCAGCGTGCTTGACGTCGCCGATTTTGTTACGTTGACCAACGATCGCGACGGCGTCGCGCACGTCATTTATGAAAAGGTGCTCAAACCATGAAGGCGGATTCGCTCGTTAAAGGAACGATCATCCTGACGCTAGCCGCTTTTGTCGCCAGGTTTTTGGGCGCCATCCAGCGCGTTCCGTTGAAGGCTCTGTTGACGGACGCGGGCATGGCCACCTATTCGATCGCCTATAACGTTTACTTTATATTGCTGACCATTGCAACGGCCGGGGTTCCGCTCGCATTGTCCAAGCTGATTTCCGAACGGAACGCCGTCGGCAAGTATGCCGAAGCGCAGCGCATATTTGTCGCCGCCGTCTGGTTTTCGCTTACGGCGGGCGTGTTGATGACCGCGCTGATTTATGTGGCGGCGCCCTTTTACGCCGAACGTATGAGTCAAGACCCCGACGCCGCATTGGCGATCCGGGCGCTTGCCCCCGCGCTGCTCTTGTTTCCGCTGATTGCCATTATGCGCGGGTACTTTCTGGGGCACAGGTTTATGCTCGCAAACGGCATGTCGCAAATGATCGAGCAGATTGTGCGCGTCGTGACGGCGGTCGGTTTGGCATATGCGCTCCTGCGCCTGGGCTTCGGGCATCGCTGGGCGGTTGCCGGCGCCTCCTTCGGCGGAGTGACGGGCGCCGTCGGCGCTTTTCTCGTTATGCTTGCCTATAAGCGCAAAATCAAGCCGGCGGGCATTGAAGCGGCGGCCGGCGCGGATAGGCGGCCCGCAAAGGTTGAAATGCCGGACCGGGAAACGGAATTGCAGTCAGGAAAACCGCTTAAAATTGCAAATATTTATTCGTTGATTTTCCGCATCTCGATACCGATCACGCTGATTTCGATTATGGTGCCGCTCATCAATGCGATCGACTCGACGACGACCATTCCGCTGTTGAAAGCGGATTTGGGTATCGGAGAGGCCAAGGTCGTGCTCGGCTTGCTGGGAGGCCGCGCGCAGTCGCTGGCGGGGATTCCGATCATTTTGGCGATTGCGCTCAGCCAGTCTGTTATTCCCGTCATTTCGTCCGCTTTCGCCAGGAAAGATGTTGCGGAATTGCGGGCGAAAACGTCGCAGGCTTTGCGCCTGTCCATTTTGTCCGGTTTGCCGCTTGTCGTTATGCTAGCCACCGGCGCCAAATCCATCAACGGGTTGTTGTTTGCCGATACGGCCGGCAGCGGAATTATTGCGATGTTAACGGTTGCTTCGATGTTTCAAATTGTGATGATGACTTCCGGTTCGATATTAATGGGCCTGGGCCAAATGCGGGCGCCGATGGCGCATGTGTTTCTCGGCATTGCCGTGAAACTTGCCGGCAACTATATATTGGCTCCCTGGTTTGGCATTTACGGCATCATCACGGCGACGATCGCGGCGTTTTTGCTTACTACGGCGTTGAATTTGCGCTCGCTTGGCCGGATCATGGATTTCTCCATCTTCGGCAAGCGTTGGCCGGGGATGGCGGCGGCCGCGGCGCTCACGACTGTAGCAGGGATTTTGCTCGACCGGGTCAATATGCTGTTTGTCCATTTGTTCGGCGGCGCGCTGGATTATTTGCTGCAGTCGGCTCTGCTTTGCACGGCGCTTTTGCTCCTTTACGGCTTGCTGTTGCCGCTTTTGCGCGTGCTGACGAAGGAGGATTTGTCCGCCATGCCCGGACCGCTGCGCAAATTGTCCGGAAAAATTCCTTTTGTGCGGTAAGCGAATATTGACAGATGAACCGGAAAGAGTTATAAATACGTAAAAAGATTGCCGACAGGCTGTCGACAAACTTGAGGAGGGAATGACAGTGCGGCAAATTACCGATGAACAGGAATTCCGCGCTGCAGTTAAAGAAGACAAACCGACTGTGGCCGTGTTTAAAACAACCTGGTGCAAAGATTGCCATTATCTCGATTTGTTTTTTGACGATGTTGTCAGTCAATATGCGGACAGGCTGAATTTTATCCATATCGACCGCGATCAGCTGCCTGATTTGTGCGCAGAACTCAATATACTGGGCATCCCCAGCTTTATTGTATTCGCTCGCGGCAAAGAATTGGTGCGGTTTGTCAGCAAGCTGCGGAAAACAAGAGAGGAAGTCGAACATTTCTTCGACCGCGCGCTCGAAGTCGCCGGAGCCATGGCTGAGCGGTGATATCAAGGCGCAGCGCCTGATTGCGCATCACAAGCACAAAAAGCGTGCCCGGAACACATGCGTTTCCGCGCACGCTTTTTTTTCGGCAGCGGGGATGCATGGGACGCGGAAAAACTGTACGCAAAATGCCACACCTTAACGTAGAATTACTATTCTATTAAAGTTATAATAAGTTTGGTCTATACGTTTTTTCGCAAAAAGAAGGTGACATCCTTTGTTGCGCGCTTTGAAATGGTTGGCGGTACTTACGGCCGTCGGCATGTTTTTTGTCGTTACGGGCGGCGCGTTGGTCACGCAAACGGACTCCGGGCTGGGGTGCGGCAAGGAATGGCCGCTGTGCAACGGGAAATTAGTTCCCGACCTGACGTTGGAATCATTGATTGAATATAGCCACCGCGCGGTTTCCGGCATTGTCGGAATACTGGTCGTTTTGTTGGCGATATTGGTATTTCGGAAGCTTAAAGATGCGCGGGAAGCGAAAACGTATGCTGTCATTGCGCTGTTTTTTACGTCGCTGCAGGCGATATTGGGCGCGTTGGCCGTAATCTGGCGGCAGTCATCCGCGGTGCTTGCGCTGCACTTTGGCTTTTCGCTGCTCGCTTTTGCCGGCTCGTTGTTATTGGCGATTCGCGTCTGGCAGCTTGTAACGCCAACAACTCGTTTGCCCGCTTACGATCGCGCCATTTCCGTCGGGTTGCGCAATTTTGTTTGGCTGATTGCGGGATATACTTATATCGTCATATACTTCGGGGCCTATGTGAGACATACTAACTCGATGGGCGGCTGTATGGGTTGGCCTCTTTGCAACGGGGAAGTGATTCCGCAATTATCCGGCGCGACCGGCGTCGTGTTTGTCCATCGGTTGGCGGCGGCGATTTTGTTTGTCCTGATTTTATGCATGTATATCATCACCCGCACCAGATACAAGGCAAACCGGGAATTGACGGTGGCGGCGTCTTTCGTCATGCTGCTGGTGCTTATGCAAGTGTTGAGCGGCGCTTGGGTTACGTTCTCGATTACGAACGATCAGGTCCATATTTTTGCCACTTTGCTGCACACGTCGATCATTACCGGATTTTTTGGGGCGTTGTGCTATTTGGTCGCACTGGTCAGCTTAAACGGGCGGGCGCTTGCGGAAAAGATTCAGGGGAAAGGCGGTTCATGCGATTGATCCAGATCCCGCATCCACGGTATTTTCGCCAACAATCCACCCAGTATGCCGAAGCGGTCCAGTTGGTGGAAACGTTTTGCGCCAAAATGAAACGACGGTACCGCCATCAACGGGACGTCCCGATGCGTGCCATCGAATTGGAAATGCGGGCGCGGGGGTTTGTCGAAGCGCTTTACGAACTTGCGATGAGCGGACATTTGGCGAGGCAATATCGCCGGGAAATCACGGCGGAATTTGTTGAAGACATGGGCGAGCGGCAAATGGAGCATTATGTTTTGCACATTTATTATTTCAAAAATGCGTTTATCCGGGTATTTTCCGTGCTGGACAAATTGGGGACGTTTGCAAACCAGTTGCTTGAACTCAAGACGGAGAAGGTGAAGCAGCGTTTTTCCTACTTTACGGTATTGCGCCGCATGCACGAAACAAACCAACATGGATATTTGGCCAACCAGCTGACGGAATACAAACAACATGCGCAGGAGCCGTTGCATCGGCTTAGAGTGAAGCGAAATCTGGAGATCCATGCGATGAATTCGGAACAAACGGACGATCTGGCCTATGCCAACCATTCTTTTGTGGAGAAGTCCAGGGTGGAAGCGTTGGACAGCAATTTGCAGGATCTTGAAGTCGCCTGCCGTATGGTCTGCCTGTCGCTTGCGGAAATATTCCGGTACGGCATCCGCGTCATTGCGGACATGCATCCCGCCGAATAGCAAACAGGCGCCGCTTTGTGCCAAGCGGCGCCTGTAAAGGGCTGCGGATTATTATTCGACCTGGATGACTTCCTGAACGCCCTCCACTTCTTCAAACAAAGCTCTTTCAATTCCGGCTTTCAGCGTTACGGTCGAACTGGGGCAATGGCCGCAAGCGCCCATCAGCCGCAATTTGACAATGCCATCTTCCACATCCACGAGTTCCACGTCTCCGCCGTCACGATGCAAAAAGGGGCGCAACTTATCCAAAACATCGAGCACTTCATCATACATTTCATTTCCGGTTTGCTCACTCATTCGCCTATGCATCTCCTTTCTTTATAACTATTATAAACAAACGGTAAACATTTTCAATGCAAATTGTCGCTTAGGATCGTGGCGCAAACAGAAAGGCGCTGCCCCATATTTTCGGGGAACGCCTTTGTTACGATCATCAATAGAAAAGGGCTTCAGTTGATATAAACGACTTCCTTGATATCCGCCACTTCTTCCAGCAACGCTCGTTCGATTCCTTCCCTGAGCGAATCCGTTTCAAAACAGCTGCCGCATGCCCCTAGCATTTTCAACTTGACCACGCCGTCTGCCGCTTCGACGATTTCCACATCGCCGCCTTCTTTCCGCAAAAATGGGCGGAGCATTTCCAAAATTTCTTCCGAGTCGTTGTATAATTTGTTGTGTGCTTGTTCGCTCATTTGCTCATCTCCTTCTATTCCTTTATTATAATCATAGACGGGGCAATCGCAATGAGAAAACGCACAACTGCTTGCGCATAAAGGATTGAATGCAAATGCGGCCGATTATTGAGTTTTGCACAAACAATTCCGGCACCGAACGGATCATGAAAAAGTTGGAGAAAAACCCCGAATACGATGTCATTGAATACAGTTGCCTGGGAAACTGCGACCAATGCGCGGTTGAACCGTTTGCGATCGTGAACGGCACGATCATAGCCGCTGCCGACCCGGATCAGTTGTATGCCAAAATTTTGCAGGCAATTGAACAAACAAAGGACCCTTATGCGGATTTCGTGTTTGACGATGAGTGAAGTCAGGCGAAATTGCGCTTGGACATCCACAAAACTCCGCTTTTCAACAATTTTGGCGTCCAGCCGGTCACGATGATATCATCTTTGCCCAATAGTCCAAATCCGGATTTTTTCCCGAGCGATCCCAGGACGCCTTTCAGTTTGATTTTGCCGAGTCTGGGTTCCCGTTTATCCCATATCGCGCAAATGACTTCCGCCACTTGTTTCCCTTGCGCCTCCGCCAATTGCGCGCTGGGCGAAAAAGCCGCGCTGGCGCAATCGCCCACGACGAACACGTTTGGAAACTGCGCAATTTGGTGATGTTCGTTCAACAGGATGCGCCCTAGCTTGTCCTTCGGCACGTTCAGTTGCTGCACAAGCGGGCTTGGCGTGATACCGGCCGTCCATACTGTCGCGTCGGTCGCAAACGGCTTGCCGGCGTGATACAGGGCGCCTTTTTCGACGCGGTTAATCGAAATGTTGTTGCATAATTCCACATCATGCGCGACAAACCAGTCGTGGACGTAATCGGACAACTTTTTCGGAAACATGGACAGGACGGTCGGACCGTGGTCAATAATGCGAACATTTAGATCCGGTCTGCTGTAACGAAGCTCGGAAGCGAGTTCGACGCCGCTCAAGCCGCCGCCCACAATCGAGACGGTTCCGTATGGCTTCACGTCGTTGATCTGCTGGTATGCTTTGCGTACCGAGGAAAATGTTTGCAGGCTCAACGTATGCTCTTGCGCGCCCTCAATTCCATGGTAATTGTCGACGCAGCCCAAGGAGATGACGGCGTAATCATAGGCGATTCGCTCGCCGGAATGCATCGCGACGGTGTTCAGTTCCAGGTTTATTTCGGCAATTTCGCCGTATTTGGTGGAGATGCGATCATGAAAGTGAAACGGAACGCGAATTTCCGATTCGGCCACGGTGCCTGCCGCCAGCGCGTAATATTCCGTTTTCAAGCCAAGAAAAGGCGATCTGTCCAGCAAGATAATTTCCGCATCCGCGGGAATTTTGCTCTCCGACAATTCTTTGGCTACGGTGAAACCGCCGTAACCCCCGCCTAAAATGACAATTTTCTTCATATGTGCGCCCTTTCTGTATGTTAATTTTTTTACAGTATTCCACAAAAACAGGGAATTCCCCAAGGATAAATTCGAATGCAAACATGTTTAGTTTCCGCGTATCAGGTCTAAACTCACCGCCTTTAGGCGATCAGCTTTTGGTACCTGCGCTTGGTAAACGTTAAGTCTCCCTACGCAACGGGAACATTAAACCTCCCTACGCAACGCTAAAATGGTTGGATCGCCTCCCCGCACAGCGCACAAACGAGGTGCTACCTCCCCGCCCGTCGCCAAAACAGGAGGATTACCTCCCCACGCATCGCTATAACAGGAGGATTACCTCCCCACGCATCGCTAAAACAGGAGGATTATCTCACCGCCCATCGCTAACGGTCGCAGCAGAGGCTATTTGCCGAAAAAAGGCCGGGCAAAAATTTTAACGGACGCTTGAGCGGCTATTCGCCTTATTTTTACCTGTATACTGCACAAAGTGCTAAAATAAGCGCGCCTACGTCCGTTAAACTGGAAAACCGAGCGTAAAACCCAAAATAACCTCTGCCACGTCCGTTAGATCTGAAAGCCCACTACGATGACCGTTAGATTTGAACTTCTACGACCGTTTAAAGGCTGCAAGCCGACAAACCGTCCGAATTTCCGTCGGCCAGCTTTAGGTGGATTTAGCCACAAATTGCTTATCAGCAACCTTTTGCCTGAATACTCGGCATTCAGCCGCTGATGGGAACCTATCGACTTTATTCAATAGGTTTTCAGCTGTCAAGAAGCCGCATAGAGGGACAGAGGGACCTTTATCATTATAAACCTGTCGGAAATGATGGGCAATATTGCGAATGCGGCTTCCAATTTCTTGCCGCCCGGGGGGAGTTCACGGTATAATCGCCAAGGAAAGGTATTTGTTTGTATGAAGAAAGGGGCGGGAGTACCCGTGAATATTCATTTGAACGTGTCCATCGGCGACGAAAAAGTCAAGGAGGCAGTTATTCATATAGAGAACCACAAGCTCGAAGCATTGAGTGATGACGAAATTCAGCAGGCGGTTGAAATCAAAATCAGGGAATGGGTCAATTCCCAAATCAGCATAGCGTGGGAAACGAGCGACGATCCGGTCAGAATCAAACAAGACGAGGAGTAGCGGTTTGTTTACAATGTAACCACTACCGGCTTAGACGTCCGAATAGTGCGTGATGAGGAGCGGCGGTTCGTTTATAACTGCTCATTGACGTAGGCGTATGCGGTTTGTCCGCATTTGCGGCATTTTGTGATATGCACGCATTGGTGGGTCGCCAAATCAATAAAACCGTTGGTCATTTTCAGGTCGTCGATCGGCCGGTAGGGGGCGTAAGGGCCAATGAACGCGTCGGCTCTGCCCAAATCTTCGGAAAGCCCGCCGCAAGCCGGGCACTTTTTCGATAAAGCGGCGCAGCCGTTGCAGACCGGGCAAAAATACGCCATAGACATGTCCTCCCTGAGTTCAACTATAATAAGTGGCATTAGCGGCGCCTTATAGTATTCCCGTAAGAACAGCCTCTCATCCCCGAAGGGACGAGAGGCTGTTTTCGCGTACGCCAAAGCGCGGTGTCAAAGCGCCGGTCTAAATCCCCCGCTTTGCCAGTTATCTTCCAGCGCACGGACCATGTGGGGCGCTCCAATTACCTGCAAATTCATTTTTACCCATAACGGCAAAAATGCCGATATAGGGCATCATGCGGAGCGAATTGGCGTCCATAACGGCAAAAATGCGGATATAGCACATAACGCGGAGTGAATGGACGCCTATAAGCGCCTATAACGGCAAAACGGACAGGTATGCGCCACCTGCCCGATTTTTGCAAATATAGGACTTTAAACCGCGTAAAGAGGGGTGTTCCTCCTTCGCTCAAGCGGTTCAGGACAATACCATATTGCTGCTGTGTCCCGGAGACAGTTTGGCGTCAGGGTCAAAGTAGACTTTGGCGTTGTTGATCGCGGTGGGCGCTTCGCCAAAGCCGACAGCGATCAGATCCAATTTTCCCGGATAAGTGGCAATGTCGCCGGCGGCAAAAATGCCCGGAATACTCGTTTCCATTCTGCTGTCGACAACGATCGCGCCGTTTTCGATCTCAAATCCCCACTCGGCGATCGGCCCAAGCGAAGAAATGAACCCGAAATTGACGATCAATTCGTCGATTGCGATTTGCGTCTGTTCTTTCGATTTGGTATGCGTCAGGGTGACTTGTTCGATTTTGTCTTGCCCATGCAATTCCGTGATCTCGTATGGCGTCATGATTTTGACCGAGGATTTCAGCAAAAGCTGCACACTGTGTTCATGGGCGCGGAATTTGTCCCGGCGGTGTACGAGGATGACTTCCTTGGCAACGGGCTCCAGCATCAACGCCCAGTCAACCGCGGAATCGCCGCCGCCGGTAAGCATTACCGTTTTGCCGGCAAATACGGACAAATCGTTGACAAAATAATGCAAATTCTTTTTTTCAAAATTTGCCGCGTTCGGAACTTCCAGTCGGCGCGGCTCAAACGCGCCCACCCCGGCGGTCACGATAACGGCTTTGGAAAAATAGGAGCTTTTATCCGTAACGATTTCAAAATTTCGTTCCGCATGCTTGATGACCTTTTTCGCTTTTTCTTCCAGATGAATATCGATATTGAACATTTTCATTTGTTTCTCAAGGTTTTCCACCAAGTCTTGCGCCTTTATTTTGGGAAATCCGGCAACGTCGTAAATGTATTTTTCCGGGTAGAGCGCGGACAGTTGTCCGCCAAGCTGCGGCATGCTTTCAATGAGCATGACCGAGGCTTGCCGCATTCCGCCGTAAAAAGCGGCAAACATCCCTGCAGGGCCGCCGCCGATTACGGCAATTTCCACGGTGTTTTGGTTCGGGTTCGAGTGGGACAATGTAGAACACACCTTTCATAAACATGTACAAACAAATTCGCTATATATTATAATCTTTCCGTTTTCATAAATAAACAACATTGTTTCATAATGTGCAACCAAATTTCATTCTTTAATATATCATACGAAATACCGTCGCATTTTGTGTGTGAGAAAAATCATGATACAACTAAAAACATCCTTGAAATTTGTGGCGGAAAATTATATGATTCTTATGAGATAATCATTAGTTGTCGAATCATATCGCCTATAAGTGTGGATGGAAGCATATGTTGCTTATCAGGCAGCTTAAGGATGCGCATAATACTTCAAAACATATGCTGTTCTTTTGCCGAGGGTTGTGTGTTTTTTCACAATTAATGCAGATTCTCCCTGACTTATCATTTTCACGAAAGAAGGATTTACAGACATGAGCAAAATTCCCAGAATCGTTATACTTGGGGCGGGATATGGCGGGATTGTGACAGCGATCAAGCTCCAGAAGGAATTGCATTACAACGAAGCCGATGTAACGCTTGTCAACAAGCATGATTACCATTACTTTACTACCCATCTGCACATGCCCGCGGCCGGAACCGACGACCCGAAACATGCAAGCATCAACATTTTGAAATTGATCGATGAATTCAAAATCGATTTCATCAAATCGACCGCTCTGCAAATCCGTCCGCAAGAGCGCAAAGTTGTACTGGAAGACGGGACGTTGACATATGATTATCTTGTCATCGGGCTTGGCGGCGAGCCGGAAACGTTCGGAATTCCGGGCTTGAGCGAATATGCGATGAATATTCGCAGCATCAACAGCGTAAACCTGATTCGCGAGCATATTGAATATCAATTCGCCAAATTCAAGAACGATTCGGATCGCACCGATTATTTGACGTTTGTTGTCGGCGGCGCAGGCTTTACGGGCATCGAATTCGTTGGCGAGCTGGCTGACCGCATTCCGGAACTTTGCAAAAAATTCGGCGTTGACCCAAGCCTGGTTAAAATTTATAGCATTGAAGCCGCACCGACGGCACTGCCCGGATTTGATCCCGAATTGGTCGAATATGGCATGAAAGTTCTTGCCGACAAAGGCGTTACCTTCAAAATCGCCACTCCCATTAAAGAATGCACACCGGATGGGGTCATTCTTGCAACCGGCGAGGAAATCAAAGCGCAGACCGTTATTTGGACTGGCGGAGTTCGCGGCAATCATTTGGTGGAAGAAGCCGGTTTTGAAGCGGTCCGCGGACGGGTTAAGGTGGATAAGTACCTGCGGTCGCCGCAATATGAAAATGTGTTCATCGTCGGAGACTGCTCGGTCATTATGAATGAACAGTCGGGAAGGCCATATCCGCCTACGGCGCAGATGGCTACGCAGCAAGGCTACGCAACCGCGCATAATTTGGTGGCGGCCATTCGCGGCGAACCGATGAAGGAGTTCAAGTTCAACAATCGCGGCGTCGTGGCCTCCCTGGGCAAGCGGGAAGCGATCGGGCTGATCGGCAACCGAAAGCTGAAAGGTTCTTCAGCCGCGTTTATGAAGAAATTGATCGATTTGCGTTATCTGTTTATCATTGGCGGCATTCCGCTTGTATTGAAAAAAGGCAAGTTTTAATCGCCGTTTCACGGACGGGAGGCAGCAAGGATGCGGCATTGCAGCGTGCAGGTTCGCGGCTTGCTCACGCGCGAGGAGCTTAATCGCTACAACGCGCTTATGGACGTCGGGCATTTTTTGGAAGAACAAAATCGGTATGATTTGGTTTATACGGTGCAAAAGGAAATCGACTTGCTTATTTTGCCTGCGATTGAGCGGTTAAAAGCGAAAAGCAAACAGCGCGACCGTGATTCGGAAAGCTTTTTGCGAGAGAGAGAAATTGCGGAAAAACAGGATTGAAGTCAGGGGAGAAAAACCAAAAAGAGTGGAAAAAGAGAAACCGTGCACCTGTGCACGGTTAAATTTTTGCCTTCTTGACCGGTTGCCGCGTCACTCCGCAACAGCGAGCATGCGATGCAGGCTTGCTTTGTTCAGGATATTGCCGACGTAAAAATCGCCAAATTCCGCGTAACGGGCGCTTGCTTCATCAAACCGCATTTCATAAATGAGTTTTTTGAACTGCAGCGCATCGTCGGCGAAAAGCGTCACGCCCCATTCCCAGGCGTCAAAGCCGATCGACCCGGTGATGATCTGCCGGACTTTGCCGGCGTATGTGCGGCCGATTTCGCCGTGGCCGCGCATCAATTGTCGCCGTTCATCCATGCTTAGCATATACCAGTTTGCGTCCTGGGCGCGGCGTTTGTTCATCGGGTAGAAACAAACATGTTTCGTTTTGGGCAGCATAGGTCGCAGCCTGGCGGCTATTTCCGGGACTTTGTAGGGATCTTCCCCCGGTTTGGACATATAGTTGCTCAGTTCCACTACGGACACATACGAGTAGGCGGGATGCGCAAATCTGGCAAAGGCGGATTTGTTGAATGCCGTTTCCAGCTCCTGCAATTGCTCCAACGATTCGCGCAAATGCACCATCATGATATCGGCCTTTTGCCCGACAATCGCATACATGATGGAACTGCCGGCTTTGCGCCGCTCAACTTCGTCCCATTTTCCCAAGAAATCGTCCATTGCCGTTTCCGCTTGCTTTCTTACCGCGGCGGTGGCGTCCTGCCATGCGCTCCAATCAATCGTGCGGAAATCGTGGAGCGCGTACCATCCTTCCAGCGTAAGCGTTGCTTCGCTCATTTTTGTTGTTCTCCTTTGCATGACAGATTAGAATTATTTTAACTGATCATAAAAACGGCTGCAACCGCATGCGCCGCGGTCATTGCATTCTGTTGGGGGTTCAAGTAAACTACTACTGACAAACGCAAGGCGAAAGGGGATCCGAAACATGCTGCAAATGATTGTGGCAACCGCTTTGATATTTGTTTTGGCCTATGGACTTGCCTTCATTCTGGACATGCTGGTCAAAACGACATGGCTGCCCATTTATGCATACCTGATATTTATCGTGCTGTATGTATATTTTAACTGGGACAGCGGCTCGTTCGGCGAATATTTGCAGGAATACACCTATGTCGACGTGTTGCCCGCAATCGGCGGATTGGCGGGGGCGGCGCTAAGCTGCTGGAGCATTCATTATTTGCGCAAAAAAGGCTACAAAATGTTCTGATCATTTTTGGCAGGATGAACGGGCGCCGTTTGGGGGATGCTGAAACGAAAAGCTATCCAAACCAAGCAAAGTGGTGATTCGCATGCCAATCGCTCACGTAAACGGCGCCGATCTGCATTTTCATCGCTCAGGCTCAGGCACTCCGCTTGTGTTCATTCACCCGCCGCTGTTGACCAGCGCCAATTTTCATTATCAGACGGCGCAACTGTCCGATGCGTTTACCGTTATTACGTTTGATATTCGCGGCCACGGATTCAGCCATGCCACCGAAACGGCGCTCACCTACCCGCTCATTGCCGAAGACATGAAGCAGCTGCTCGACTTTATCGGCATGGAAAAGGCGATTGTTTGCGGATATTCGGCGGGAGCGACGATCGCGATGGAGGCGATGCTCGCATATCCGGACAAGTTTGTCGCCGGAATTTTCTTAAGCGGCATGCCGGAATGTTCCGATTTCATGAACCGGTCGAGACTGCAGCTGGCCGTTGCCGCATGCAATTTGCGCGCCAAAAAAATGATCGCGTCCGCCATTTGCTATGGCAACGCCGATACCCGTTACACGTTCACAACGCTTTACAACAGCGCGATTCACGGCGATGTCGGGCACTGGGGCCAATATTACGCGCAAAGTTTGAGCTACAGCTGCAAGCGGCGGCTTGCGGGCATCAAACAGCCTGTATTGTTGATCTATGGAAAAAAGAACAAATCGTTTTACCGGTATGCCAATATGCTGCGCAAAAGCTTGCCGCGCAACGAATTGTATTTGGTAGACGGCGTTTCCCACCAACTGCCGACAAAAGCGGCGCTGCACATCAATGAGATAATCCGCGGCTGGGCCAAACGGACGTTTTCCGCTGCGGAAAACGATTTGCCGTTTGCCGCCGAGCCGCACATCGCGCGCGAAATTGAGAAAGTGGAAAATCTTTTGCACGAATGAACATGCCCACCTGCGGGCGGCGGCAAACTTGCCGCCGGCAGGTGGGCATTTGGTCCGGGTTCGGTTTTATTTTTTTTGCAACGCTTTTTGCACATATTCGCTTAGTTCGGCCAGCGTCGGATAATCATAGACAATGACCGCTTCCAGATTCAGGCCGAATGCCTGGTTGATGTCGCGAATCGCTTCCACGCCGCTGATCGAATCGATGCCAAGATCAAGCAAGTCGGTGTCCGGCGCCAGTTCGGCTTTATCCATATCGAGAATCTCGCTGAAGATCGCGGTGATTCTGGCGAGGATTCCCGCGGGGTTTTGCGCCGCGCCGTCCGCTTGCAATGGTTTTAACGAAATTTTCGGCTCGGCCGATGCCGCGATTGGCTTTAGCGCCAATTTCGGCTTCATTTCCTCCGCGGTGGCTTGCGCTGCGGCTTCATGCTGCGGCAACCAGTGCGATTCGCCCAAAAAGACGGTCGTCGGCAGCGCAACTTTGCGGAAAGAGCCCGGCGTGAACATTTCTTCCCATTCCACATCACCGCCTGCAAGCCATATCGCAAGCAATGTTTCGCGGCAAAGCTCAGCGGGATGGCCTTCACAGCGCGCTTTTACGGCCGGATTTATGGCGGCTTTGAGCTCGCCGGACTGCAGGATGCGCCGTTCGCCAAAATTCGCTTCGTCGAGCGTACAATCCGCCGCGGCTTTCAGCCAGCCTGCCGCATCGCCGATTTCGCCGACAGCGCGGTTTTCCGCCGCAAGACAAGGGTAATCGGCTTTATTCCGCAGCCGCCCTTGACGTTCGTGCAAGGTTTTCGCGATCGCGCGCAGATCGGAATGTTCGTCCAGGAAGAGCGTAACCAAGTCTTCCCGGGCCAAAGCTTCGTCGTTTACGAGTTGCAGCAGCTCGTTAAAATACGGTGCGGTGATGCGATTGTCTTCCGTCAAGTTCCATTTCCGGTTCAACCGGTGCAACGAGTTGAGCACGACGATTAAAAGCAGGAGAAGCTCGTTGCGGGATTTTTCCCATCCGTCCGCTTTTGTTTTCTCGAGCATCTCGTCAAGTTGAAGCCCGCCTGTGGAAAGCGCATGTTCCCAATCCGCCAAATACCGTTTGAAAGTATGCTGGTTTTGCTTTAACATCCTTGCTTTGGCAAAATGCGCGGAGATGATTTCGCGATCCGGAGTTTCCAGCCCGTCCAGCAAGCGCCGGAGGTAGGTATCGGTAATCAAATACGGTTCAATGATGCGATTGGCTACCGGATCATAAAACGGCACCTTCGGCCGCGCAAGCGCCAACTCATCCGCACGGCGCAAACCGGCCAGATGCGCCAAAGCCGCATCGAGTTCCAGCATGCCCGATAGGACAAGGGAAAGCCAAATTCCGCCGCCTTCGCCGGCGATCAGGTTCGGTTTCGGACCATATGCCGACAACGTATGATGCAAAGCGTAATGCATGATAAAAGCGTACAGCGGGCGCGCCGCCTCCGGCCATTTCTCCGCGTAAAAACCGGATGTCAGTTTGTCGTCGGCGCCGATTGCCGACAACCGGCCAAGGACAAATCTGATCGTATCGTCCAACCGTTTATCCAGCGTTTCAGCCCGAGCCGATTCCCGATACCCGTTCCACGCCGCAGCGCCGACGGCGAGGCACCAGTCTTGCGTTTGGCCGGATTGCGGCACGCAAGCGGCCCGGGACAACCAATCCGCCAATTCTTCCTTGCCGCTTACGATTGTTCCGATGCGCCAAGGCAGCGCGACTCGGCCGGTCAACAGCGTGGCGCTGATATCCGCGAGCCCGGCGTCGCGAACGCCGCTGTCTGCGGCAAAAGCGCGCCAATTTTCCCGCAGCCGATTGAGCCCTTCCGCGGTTTTGGCGGAAAGCGCAAAAATTTGCGGTTGTTTTGCTTGTTTCGGCTCATCGCGCCCGGTGTACTCCTCGACCACGATATGGGCGTTGGCGCCGCCAAAGCCGAACGAGCTTACGCCCGCCCGCAGCGGCACCTGGCTGTCCAATTGCTGCCAAGCCGCAGGCTCCGTAGCGACTGTGAACGGCGAAGCGGCAAAATCAATCATCGGATTGACGGTTTTCAAATTCAAATGGCGCGGAATATGCCGATGCTTCATCATCAACAAAACCTTGATCAATCCGGCAATTCCGGCTGCCGCCTCCAGGTGGCCGATATTGGTTTTAACCGAACCGATCTTGCAATATGACCTGCTGTTTGTATATTCGCGGAAGGCCTGCGTCAAAGCTTCAATCTCGATCGGGTCGCCGAGCGACGTACCGGTACCGTGCGCCTCGACATAGCCGGTTCCCGCCGGCGAAACCCCCGCATCCGCATAGGCGGCCAAAATAACGCTCCGCTGCGCTTCCACGCGCGGCGCCGTAACGGATAACGCTTTGCCGCCGTGGTTGACCGCCGAGCCTTTCAGAATGCCGTAAATATGGTTGCCGTCTTTAATCGCGTCTTCCAACCGCTGCAAAAGCACGACACCGGCGCCGTCTCCGGGAACGTAGCCGTTCGCTTCCTGGTCGAACGTTTTGCATTGTCCGTCCGGGCTCAGCATCCGCGCTTTCGAGAATGAGATGTATTTCCACGGGTGCAAATTCAGGTTCACCCCGCCTGCCAACGCATAGTCGCATTCACCCGCCAAAAGGGCCCGTTTCGCTTCATGCACGGCAATGAGCGAAGAGGCGCAGGCGGCGTTGATGGACAAGCTGGCGCCGCTGAAGTGAAAAGTATGGGAAATCCGGTTCGCCAGCATGCCTTCAAAATTTCCCAGGCAGGCGTAGCTGTCGGTTTCCATGTCCGCGGAAAATCGCTGCCGGTAATCGGTATTCATCGCGCCGATATAGACGGCGGTCGGTTTGTGTTGCAACTCCTTTAACGCGATGCCGGAGTCTTCCAGGCAATGCCATGTTTCTTCAAGCAAAATGCGCTGCTGCGGATCCAGTTGTTTGGCTTCATGCGCGGGAATGTTGAAAAACTGGCTGTCGAAGCGGTCGACGTTATCGATTATGCCGCACCATTTGCTGACGCTTTTATTCGGTTCGTCTATATCGGGCGAATAATACTTGGCAATATCCCACCGATCTGCAGGTATTGTTCGGATTGAATTGACTCCCTTGGCAAGGTTGTCCCAATATTGCCGATAATCGTTTGCTCCGGGAAATCGGCAAGCCATCCCGACAATGGCTATATCGCTAGCATAGGGCTTCATTGCTATTCCCCTTTCCGGTTAACTCCATGCATATTCACGATGATAGTCTTTTACCTGCCGCAAAACAAGCAACCCGCGCCCGGCGAAGGAGGCTTCGTACAACTTGGCGAAATTAGCGACATCCATCGTTTGCTCTTTTATGCCAAACGGCCACGCCTGGTTTAATTCCAACAGGCTGTCGTATTCGTTCATATTTAAATGGTAGCGGTTGTCCAGTTGCGCTCCGATGTTCATCCGCCTAACAAGCGCTTGCGATTGTTCCGTGACAATGCCGCTAAAAAATTCGGACGAACAGCCGGAACCGTAGGAAAACAGGCCGATGCGTTTCGGTCCGTCGATTTCCGCCTGATCAAGCAAACTGCAGAGCGCCAAATAAAGCGTTGCCGAATACACATTGCCCACTTCCATGCAAAATTTGAGCGAAGGGACGACCCGTTTTTTAAAATCGGCGTCGATTGTGGCCGGGTTTGCCTTCAAAAGCTGCCGCATCATGCGGCGGTGCGCGCCTTTCACCATCCCGGCAAACGGCGTATGAAACGCCAAATAATCAAATGTCGTTTGAAAATGCGCGCCTTCCACTTTTTCCGCATACGCTTTAAAGCAGTTTTCCAGGCAATCCAGATACGACAGCAGGGACAGATCGGGATTGCCGGTTTCAATATCCGGCAACGGTCGGCACGTATCCATCACTTCATAACCGTAATACCCGCTGGCGCCAAAATCAAGCTCCAGTATGTGCGGTTTGTCGCTCACCAGCATGGCGACCGCGCCGACGCCCTGGGATGGTTCCGCATATGTCATCTTGACCGCCGCGCGGGAGATGTCGGTCGCGATGACCAAAACTTTTGCCCCGGGAGATGCTTGCGCGGCAACGAAGCAAGCCGCCATTTGCAAAGCGGCTGTGCCGCCGTAACAAGCTTGTTTGATTTCGAAAAGCCGGCATGACCGCGGCAAATCCAAATACTGATGAATGTAAGTGCTGAGCGATTTGCCGAAATCAAGACCGGATTCCGAAGAAGTGATAATCATTTCAATCCGGTTTTTTTCCTCTTGCGGCATATTGTCCAAGATCGGTTTCGCGGCGTTCACGCCATAGGTTACCGCGTCCTCGCACGGCGCCCCGACCGATTTTTTGGACATCAGCAAATTATCGTAACGGTCCAGATCCAAGCCTCTTGCCTGAAACAATTCACGCGTCTCAATAAAAGCCGGGCCGCCGTAAAAATGGATTGCTTCAATGCCAACTCCCACCAAAAATCATCCTTTTCTAATTATAATAGCCGTATTGATGCCGCCAAAACCAAACGAGTTGCTCAACGCCGCACGGATGGCGGCAGGCACGGCAACCGATTCGCCAAACAGCATATCGGCAGCGATCGGATTTTTAAGATTCGGATTCGGATGAATAAAACCTTCCCGCATTTGCATCACGGTCGCTATGGCTTCCACAACACCCGCCGCATACAGGCAATGCCCCGTCAATTCTTTCGTGGAGTTGATCCGCACGCGGGACAAGGATGGGCGAAAAACCTGGCGCAAAGCGTTTATTTCCGTTTCGTCGCCAAGCGGCGTGGAAGTGCCGTGCGCATTGATATAATCTATTTCTTCAGCGCTCATGCCGGCCTGTTTAAGCGCCGCCTGCATGGCGCGAATTTCGCCTTCCATGTTGGGATCGGCGAGCCGGTTCCCATCAAGCGCAATCGCCCCGCCGGCCAATTCGGCAAGCACGGTTGCGCCCCGCGCTGTCGCATGCCCGGCCGCCTCCAGAATGACGCAGCCGCTTGCTTTTCCGTAAATAAAGCCTTCATGGTCTTGATCGAACGGACGGCATGCTTCTTGCGGCCGATCATAAAAACGTTTGCCGCCCAATGCTCCCATATTGGCGAAGCCCTGCAGCTCCATCGGCGATAAATCCGCCATGGCGCCTATGACCATGCAAACATCGACCATGCCGTGCCGGATTAATTGCAGGCCTTTGATCAACCCGACATTGCCGCTCGCGGAAGCTCCACCGGCAGTAAATCCTTCGCCGCGCACGGCAAAAACTTCACTCAACGTTCCGAGATGGTCGGTATCCATAAACTGCAGCCCATAGCTGGGCGGCAAGTACTCGGGCGTGTCGTGAAATTTCGGATAAAGTCCAAATTGCACCGCCTGGGTCAAGTTGTTGCCGGCGATAATGATGCCGATTCGTTCCGGTTGGACGGCGGCCATATGAAGCCCCGCCTGCAGCCACGCTTCCATGGCGGAAATGATCGCGCATTGGATGGATAACGGAGCGCGGCGGCCGCTTTTCATCGCGGCATTTTTTAATGGTTCGGGAATCGCGGCGTTATTTTTCAACATATCCGCAAACGCAAATTCGCCTAGCGGTGCGCCGACCCATCCGGCTTCGCCCGGCCCAAATGGCGGCAAATAGCCGATGCCGCTTTTTCCTGTTCGCAAGGAGTGCGCAAATTCGGCGATATTGCGGCCGATCGCACTGACGATGCCCATCCCGGTGATGGCGACGCGGCGCAAAGAAATGGTCTCACTCAACCTTGCATCGCCTTCTTCTCATGCAGCAGGTTTACGAGACCTTCAATATTTTGCACATTGCCGAATTCGGCTAGCGGAATTTTAATGCCCAAAGCTTCCAGCGAAGCGATTGTAATGTCCGCGCGATCCAGCGAATTTGCGCCGAGATCGGTCAGCCGTTGTTCCATTTGTATTTCTTGGGGATCAATATCCGGCAAAATGTCAACGATTTGTTCTTTCACAATTTGAAAAACTTCGTTTTTTGTCATGAATCAAGCACCTCGTCATTTATTGAAATCGCAGCAAATTTTTTTGGTTTTTCCGCATTCGAAAACGAATGAACGAATCTTTGCGGCTAAACTGAAAGTAAATATTGTTGGCAATCAGGTGGCGCAGCGGGGCGCCCGGTTCTTTGCCGTATGAGTGGCCCGGATAAACGCACGTATCGGGATTCACATGTGCCTTGATGCGTTGAATGCTCTCATACATCTCCTCGGGCGAACCGCCTTCCGTATCGCACATGCCGCACCCTTCCGCAAAGATGGTATCTCCGGTAAACAGGCTGTGGGAAAGCTGGTAGCATATTCCCCCGGCGGTATGTCCGGGAGTGAATATGCAGGTGATTGGCGTATGGCCCAACTGAATGACATCCTGATCGTTGACGGCATTCAGATTTGGCGAACTAAAACGGTAATACTCGATTTCTTTTTTCGACATGTATACTTGACAGCCGTATTTTTCCGCCAGCGGGCGAACCAGATTCACATGATCGTTGTGGGAATGCGTGAGCAAAATAGTGGTCAGTTTTGCGCCGGTCTCCCGCAACAGATCCGTTATTTTCGAAAGTTCCCAGGCCGGGTCGACAATCGCGGCTTCTTTCGTAGCTTTGTCCATAATCAGATAAGCGTAATTGATAAAGCCGGAAGAACTAAGTTTTATTTGAAACAACTGATACGTTTTCGCCATTGTTTGTTATTCACCAAAAAGGGCGTCTGCAAAGAACGCCAAATTTAACTTTTAATATCGGATTGAGGTATATCATTCTTATTATATACATATGTTCCGGCATGGACCAGCAATATTTAAAGCCAACGGCGGAACATGCTGTATAACAATGCCTGAACCGTGATCGACCCGCCTTGACCTTTGGCTTGTCCGATAGTAGCATTGTGGTTAGTATACTAAAATCGGGCGACATTTGCGAATGGATTGCGCAGGGAAAGGAGCACCGCCATGAATAGTGCGATTTCGAAATTTTATGAACTGCCGCTTGCCGAGCGGTTGCAAAAGATTGCCGCCGCGTGCGGTTTGGACGAGGCGGAGGTTAAGCTTTTGACCCAATTCGGCAGCCTGACGGCGGAACGGGCCGACGCGATGATCGAAAATGCGATCGGCGTGATCCCGATTCCGCTTGGGATTGCCGTTAATTTTACGATAGACGAAAAAGACGTGTTTGTGCCGATGGCTGTCGAAGAACCGTCCGTCATCGCCGCGGCAAGCCATGCCGCCAAACTGGCCCGCGCGGCGGGGGGCTTTTGGACCACGACGACAGGCGATATGATGTACGGGCAAATCCAGTTGGTGCATGTAGCCGATCCGTATAACGCGGCTGTCAAAGTCTATGAGCACAAGGAAGAAATTTTGGCGGCGTGCAACGCCAAGCATCCGACGCTGGCCAAATTGGGCGGCGGCGCGCGCGGCCTGGAAACCCGCATCGTCAATACGGATGACCAAGCCATGCTCGTTGTACATATTTTGGTGGATACGAAAGACGCCATGGGCGCCAATATCGTCAATTCAATGGCCGAGGCCGTTTCGCCCATGCTGGAGTCGATTACGGAAGGGAAAGCCGTGCTCAGAATTTTATCCAACCTGTCCGACCGCCGGCTTGTGCGCGTCCGGGCCGTATTTCGCCAGGAATTGTTAGGCGGGCCGCAAATCGTCCAAAACATTATCCACGCGCAAAAGCTCGCCGAATACGATCCGTACCGCGCGGCGACACACAACAAAGGGATCATGAACGGCGTTTCATCCGTTGTGCTGGCCACCGGCAACGACACCCGCGCCATCGAAGCGGGCGCGCATGCTTACGCTTGCCGAAGCGGCCAGTATCGAGCGCTCACGCGCTGGGAAAAAAATCAACACGGCGATTTGGTCGGTTCGCTGGAAATTCCGCTTGCTTTAGGTATTGTCGGCGGCGCCACCAAATCTCATCCGATCGCGCAAATCGCGCTTAAAATCATGGGGGTCAAGACGGCCGACGAATTGGCGCGAGTGGTTGCCGCCGCCGGGCTGGCGCAAAATTTAAGCGCCTTGCGCGCCTTGGCAAGCGAAGGCATCCAAAAAGGGCACATGGCGTTGCACGCCCGCAATCTGGCGATCATGGCCGGAGCCGATCCGTCGCAAATCGATGCGGTCGTGCGCCAGGCTACGAGCGAGCAGGATGTCCGCTTTAACCGCATTGTCGAAATCGTCAAACAAATGAACGAGCAAAGGTGAAAACACATGATGGGACCATTATTGCAGGGGGTACGCGTGCTGGATTTTACCCAAATTCTCTCCGGCCCGCTGGCAACCATGCTGCTCGCGGACGCGGGCGCGGACGTAGTCAAAATCGAGAAGCCGGGAAGCGGAGATCCT
>DASVDB010000155.1 GCA_036381315.1 Bacilli bacterium
GGTCCCGGAAGGCTATTCCGCAGCGCAACTGGAAGCGCTGCTTGCCAAAATACCGCTGAAACGCAGCGGAAATGAGCGCGATATTGCGCAGACGGTGTATTATCTTAGCGACGAGGCCCATTACATTTCCGGGACCGTGATTCCGGTCGACGGGGGCAGACTGGCAACGCCTTGAGACGGACGCGAGGCGGCACCGGACCGGTGAGAGTTGGCGCGCAACACTAGAAAAACAAATCGACGAATTCGCGCAATTCAACCGGTCCGACATAAAGTTTGCAGTCGATTTCGGCCAATTTTTGCGTTATGGCATCCCGATCGTATTTTACGCCGACCAACATGTGCTCCAGTTCCGAAATTTCTTTCAAGCCGAAAAAGTCTCCGTATATTTTCGCGAGAGCAATTTTCCCTTTGGCAATTTGCAGTCTGACGTCAAATGTTCCGGATGACAGCCGCTTTGTTTGCCGGAAATTGCTTTCGGGCGATTTCCCGTAGTTCCAATCCCAGTTGGCATAACGCGCCGCGGATAATTCCCTGATTTTTTGCCAGTCGTGTTCAGTCAGTTGATAACGGACGATTTCCTTGCCGCCAAAGATCGAATGCAGCAACTTTTCCCGAAACTGCTCAATTGTGATGTCTTCCCGCAAAAACTCTTTGATATTGGCCACACGGCTGCGGATCGACTTGATTCCTTTCGATTGCAGCTTGTTCTCGTTGACGCGCAGCGCGCTGACGACATGTTCGATTTCGGAATCAAACAACAGCGTGCCGTGGCTGAACATGCGGCCTTTCGTGGAATATTGCGCATTGCCGGAAATCTTGCGCTCCCCTACCTGAATATCGTTGCGCCCGGACACTTGCGCCGCAACGCCCATTTCTCGCAACGCCGCCGCTACAGGTTCGGTGAATTTGCGGAAATTGTGAAACGAATGTCCGTCGTCGTTCATGATAAAGCTGAAATTCAGATTGCCCAGATCGTGATACACCGCGCCCCCGCCGGAAAGACGGCGAACGACATGGATGTTGTGCTCTCTGACATAGGCTTCGTTGATTTCCTCGGCTGTATTTTGGTTTTTGCCGATAATGATGGACGGCTCATTGATGTAAAACAACAAATAATCGTCATCGCGCGGAAGCTCTTTTAACGCGTATTCCTCAATCGCCAGGTTCAGGCGCGGATCGGTAATTCCTTCATTGTCGATAAACTTCACGCCGGCACACTTCCTTTCTCCACAAATGCCCGCCCGAAGGCGCGGCATGTCTCCTTGTCTTTTTCCGACGGGCGCAGTTCCACTTTCAATCCGTCCAGTACGACATCGGCGCCAAGTTCGCGCAGTTTTTTCGTTAACAGGTCAACCGCCCCGCCAAAATGCTCGTACGTCGAATCGCACGAGCCAAAAGCGGCCGCCTTCTTGCCCGTCAGATCCAGTTCGCACAGATCATCGTAAAAATCCTCGAAATCGTCGGGAAGATCGCCTTCCCCCCACGTAAATGAGCCAAGCAAAACACAGTCGTATTGCAGCACCTCTTCCGCATCAGCCATTAAAACGTCTTTCATGACCGGTTCCGCCCCGGCCTCCCGCATTCCTTCGGCGATTTTGTCGGCCATTTCCTTTGTGTTTCCGGTTATGCTGGTGTAAATAATGATACTTTTTTCACACACATGGATCCCTCCCAGACATATAACTCCACAATAACGTGAAAAAACCGGGAGAGAATTGACGAAAATCAAATTTCACACGCCGAATGAAGCTGTTCGCGGCAATTTTTTTTCATTTTTGAACAGCAGGAAAAATCCGCTCCAACATAGCGCCGCCGCGGCTAAAAGGATCACAGGCAACGAAACGGTATGCGTGAGGCCGGTGCTCAAAAGCGGGCCGATCGTGCCGCGAAAGCCGAACAACAGCAAATAGATGCCGAAAACGGACGCTTCTTTGCCCGGCGCCAACCGGAATATATTGGCCATCGCGACGATATCCCAGGTGGCGTCGCTGAAGCCTTGCAAGCCGCAGCCGACCAGCACCGCCGGATAATTGCCGATTAATCCGTACAATAATGGAATGCTGGAACATGCTCCGTAACCGATGAACAAAGCGCGTTGCGCGGAAAATTTGTCGATCACCCAGCCCAGCGCAAGATACGCCAGCAACAGGCATACATAATAGGTAACACGGGTATAGCCGATTTCCAGGCTGCTCAAATGCAATTTGTCCACTTGCATGATTTGATAAAGCGGCGCAGCCACCGTATTGCCAAACCCCGTCAACATGGTTGCCGCCAAATAGAAGACGAGCGGTTTGTTTTTCTTGACATCGGCCAATTTTTGCCGCAATTTTTCCCGCGTCTTTCGTTTTGGCCGGTCTGTCGGAATGATTTCCTTCATGGGAAAAAACAGGAGAACAGATGCCGCCCCCGTGACCGCGGCAAACAGAAACGGGCCGGACGGCCCTGACACATCGATCCACTTGCCGACGATATACGCGAGCGGAATCATGAACGCGACGGCGGCCACACGCACGTTGCCCATCAGCCTGCCCCGCAATTCCGCGGGATAAATCCGCGGAATTAATGCCGCGTATGCCGGCGCCTGGATGCCCATAAATAATTGAAACAAAAGCGCAACGGCAACGAACATCCACGGGGAAATAAACAGCGCGGGCAACATGAGTAGCAGCCTGGCCGCCAAATTCGGAAAGATGACAAAATACTTGGGATTGCCGTATTCGGAAAAGTTTGCCCACAACGGCGAAAACAACAATCCGATCGCCGGCGACGCCATCAATAATCCGACCTGAAAGTCGGATGCGCCTTGCAGAATCGCGACAGGTACGTAAAATTGATTGAACACAACGTTAAAAAAGCTGAACAGAACGCTTGCCGCAAGTTCAAACCGAAAATTGGACCGTGTCGCTTTATCCATCAGCATGCCAAACCGTAGCATCTATTCTCTCATATCCATTCCACGGGAAAAATACGATCATGATTACAACGATACTTTGGGCAAACGGCTCATGCTTTCTTGCAACGCTTCTTCGGAATAGGGCGTGTCTTGCAATGCGCCGGACAAATAGGATTCATATGCGGACATATCAAAATGCCCATGACCGGAGAGCGCAATTAGAATGACGCGTTTTTGCCCTTCCGCTTTCGCGCGCAACGCTTCGTCGATCGCCGCGCGAACTGCGTGGGCGGATTCCGGCGCCGGAATAATCCCTTCCGTCTGCGCAAATTGAACCGCAGCGGCGAAAATCTCGGTTTGTTGCAGCGCAATCGCCTCAAGCAGTCCGTCGTGATACAGTTGGCTGACTAGCGGCGAATCGCCGTGATAGCGCAATCCTCCCGCATGAATGCCCGGAGGCATAAAATCATGCCCCAGCGTATACATTTGCATCATCGGCGTCAATTTGGCCACATCCCCGAAGTCGTAGGCAAATTTGCCGCGGGTCAAGGTTGGGCATGCGGACGGCTCCACGGCCACCAACCGGACTTTTTTTCCCTCGGTCAATTTATCCCGCAAAAACGGAAACGCCAGACCGGCAAAGTTTGAACCGCCGCCGCAGCAGCCAAATACAACATCCGGATAATCTCCGGCTTTTTCCATCTGCAATCTGGCCTCTTGCCCGATCACCGTTTGATGCAAACAAACATGGTTCAACACACTGCCC
>DASVDB010000156.1 GCA_036381315.1 Bacilli bacterium
GGCATCAATTTATAGCCGAATCCGCTGATCAAGATGGCAAACCAGCCAACCGTCGCAAACCAGAGATGCGCGCCAAACACCCGTTCATGATAGATTTGCAGGAAATTATATTTGAAGTCGAGACCCATCAGCATGCCTGTCAAAGCGGCTAGCGTCAAATAAACAATGGCGCACGTGGCGCTGATCGTAACCGTATTCCACAATTTGGACTTATGCAAGGTCAAGGCAATATTCAGCACAAACAGCAAAATTCCGATAAATGTCAAACTGGCAAACAAGGCGATAAACACCATATTGAATCGGGCAAATCCGTAAATAAGCCCGAGCGCTCCCACAGTAAAAAACGCATAATGCGCATAGCCAAGCTTGCGGCTGTATAAAGAAGTTTGCAGTACGACGTTAATCAGTTGATAAACGGCGCCCATCGCCGTCATGGTGGCCCAGCCGAGCATCAACAGATGCACGTGCATCCAGCCGGACGGGCCCCGCGGAAATTCCCGCAGCCATAAGGCAAGCGTCCCTGCCGAATACAACTGGAACGCAAAAAACAGGATGATTCCGGTTCCGATAAATAAAAACGGCAGCCGAAACACGGCTTTATCGTGTTGCCCCGGAGCTGTAATCATTGTCTCCTCACCTGCCCCCCGCAGCGTTTAATTGCCAGATCACGGTTTGGTAATGAGCACTTTGGCGGACCCGTCGGGCTGTTCGTAGATGGTGTATGCGCATCCCATCGCTTTTAGCTCTTCGATTAAAAAAACCGGAACCCGATCGTTGTGAATCAGCACGCTTTCGCCGGATTTGCACGCGTCGATCTTGGCCAGAGTGCGCATCATCGGCTGCGGCGGCTGCAATCCCCGGTTATCGAGGATATAAGCGACATTATCTGTTGGCGGTTCCGACGATGCGGCGGTATTGGCCTGGGCGGCAGCCGCCAAGTCGGCGGACAAATTTTTGAGCGGCAGTTCCTCCTGCACGTCTACTTCCCGCGCGCCTTCCTCCTGCTCGTTTTCTTCCTGCGCGTTCAGTTCGCCGAGCCATTTTTTTCTGCTGCGATGGACAAATGTGACCTTCCAGTGATCGGGAGCGAGTTTTTCACATTTGTTCACGAGACCGCGCAATTTCAGAATGCCCAAGAGCGGCTTAGGCTTAAACGGGGCATGCAGCACAAATATATCGTCTTTGCCGAGCTTTTTCACGGTGCTCATAATCAATTCGAACGGCTCCAATTTATTTTTCAAATGCTCGCGGACGTCCAATTCCACAACATTTTGTTCCAAAGCGCATCGCTCCATTCCGATCAATTTATTTATTTTAAACCTCCCGCCGCCCGGCAATTGTGATACCCGTCACATCACTGGCAAAAGCGGGCACCGACTTGTGTCGACGCCCGCGTCCCGTTTTGTCATCCATTTTTATCATCCATATGGTTAAATCCGGCACAAACTGCTCGGGCAGTTTTCGCATTGGCACATTTCGCGCAATGAATTGATATCCTTTAAAATAATATAGCCGTTTTCTAATCCTATGATACCAACTTTTTTCAAATCGCTCAACATCCGATTGACGCTTTCTCTTGTTGCGCCGATCAATTCGGCAAGTTCGGTATTGGTCAATTTTTTGGCGATCATCGAGTATTGGCCGTAAGGTTTGCCAAACGTGTTGTTCAGCCTGATCAAAGTGGAGCTAAGCGCGCCCGGTTTTCCGAACATCAGCAAATCGCGGAATTTCGTTTGCGTGATATGGTGCATATGCCCCAGCCATTTCATGAACTCGACGGCCAAATCGCCATGCTGCCAAAGCAGCACTTCCAGATCTTTTATTTGTATGACGCCGATCGTTCCTTCTTCGATGACCTCGGCATTGAACGTATGCTGGTTTTGTGCGATTCCGTCGAACTGTCCGAACATGTCGCCGTCTTGAAACATGTATAGGATCAACTGCTTCCCGTCATCCGTCGCTTTGGTCACTTTTACGCGCCCGTGCTTGATATAATACAATTTGTCCGCTTTGTCGCCTTCCCAAAAAAGATACGAGTTTTCCGCCACTTTGTATTCATACATGATTTCCGTCAGGCGGGAGAAATTTTCCAAGGAAAAGATGCAAGTGTTCCGGATGCTTTTTAAAGGTGCATGGTCAACGGCCATGATGACACTTCCTTTCGCCGATACCATCCGGCAATGATTTTTTTCCTATTTTAAAAGTAATGAAGATACAAGGAATGGGGTGTGATAAAAATCACTATAATTTGCGGGATCATGCCTGTAATTTCGAACATATTGTGACTTTTGTAACATCATCCCATTTTGAAAGCCGTTATAGTGAAATTAATAACTTGCTGCCGGAGGTGCGGCTTATGCCCCTGGTAAAAGGATTTGCGATGACGGATGAGTTGTTGCCGCCGAAAAACCGCGATCCAGCAATCGAGCTGCTGATCGACGACCATACCCGAATGATCAAAACTCTGGAGAACGTCAGGCGAATCGGCAAAAAGACATTCCGCAAGCTGTCCGTAGCGGGTTTAACGGCATGGAAAAAGGAAACGCAGCAATTGCGCAAAGAGCTGGAAGAACATATGGTTAAAGAGGAACAAGTGCTGTATGCGCTCCTTTCGCAGTACGTGGATGCGCGAGTGGGACCGCTTGGCGTCCTGTTATATGAACATGAGCAAATCGCGAAACAATTGAATTTATTCGAACAAAAACTGAGCTTGCTTGTTCATCTGAACGGGAAAGACACCAATTTGCTCAGGGAAGCTTACGAACTATGCCAAAATATGCATACGACGATGTGCGAACATTTTGCAAAAGAAGAAAAAAACGGCTATTTGCTTGCCCAGGGTGTTCTCACCCGGACGGATCTGTCGCACATGCTCCGCAAGTTTCGGAAAATATCGGCCCACAAGAACAAGGTTTGAAGAAAAGAAGGTGAACGGAGATGTTGGCCGGGGTTATTCTGGCGGGCGGCAAAACAATGCGCGACGGGAAATTAAAGGCGATGATGCCCTTTCAGGGTGAACCGATCATTCGCAGGCAGATTAGGGAAA
Source organism: Bacilli bacterium (assembly GCA_036381315.1). Taxonomy (NCBI): domain Bacteria; kingdom Bacillati; phylum Bacillota; class Bacilli; species Bacilli bacterium. Next base: position 3,047 of record DASVDB010000156.1, read on the forward strand.
TGCAAACCATTTGCGCGGAAATGATCATCGTCACGAATGAGCCGAAACAAGTGCTGCCGGTGGTGGACCGCGATATTCGCATCATAACGGATTTTATTCCGGGCATGGGGCCGTTGAGCGGCATGCATGCCGCGCTCAAACTGTCCAAATGCGAACAAGTGTGGATTGCCGCTGCCGATATGCCGTTCGTTTCCGCGGCGGCGGCTGCGCTCATGCTGGAATACAAGGAAAGCCTGCAGCTGGATGCGGCTATTCCGCTCTTGCAAGGCAGACATGTGCCGCTGCACGCCGTTTACCATAAAAGCATTTCCGCCGCCGTATCCGCTTTGTTGCACGCCGGCGAAACGAGACTGACGGAATTGCTGCGGCTCATCCATTGGGGAGAAGTGACCGAAGACGAATTTCACATGCGCGGCATTGCCACGAGTTTTGCCGACGAGATTAAAAGCGAGACTTTGCAATAGAGAGGCGGCAACATGGCGGATCATGCAAAATTGCCAGAAAAGGATGAGACGGCAAATCATAAAAATGCAACCGCAAAAATGACTTATTTTGCCGTCTTGCTCCTCGGCGGCTTTCTGGCGGCCGCCTGGCTGGTCGTCTTTATTTTGTTTTTGGCCAGAAACGGCTGATCACAGCCGCAATCGCTGCAATTACAACGTTTTTAAAAAATGTTTGGAATTTGGCGAGACATGTCTTAAGATAAACTTATTGATCATAGAGAGGATGGTGCGGACATGTCGAAACTGGAACTGGTAAAACAAGAGAAGATTATTGCGATCGTCAGGGGGATTGCGCGCGACAAGTCGGATGCCACCGGCAAGGCGTTAGTGGAGGGCGGCATTCGGATTCTCGAAATTACGATGAATACGGACGGCGCTTTGGAGACAATCAAAAGCTGGCGTTCGCTGTTTTCCCGGGATGTCACAATCGGAG
>DASVDB010000157.1 GCA_036381315.1 Bacilli bacterium
TAATAACGTATTAGTGCGGAAATAGTGAGCCTCAGGCAGGCTCTCTTTTCTTTTTCGGGAAAGTAGGCTATACTGAGAGCGGGCTAGATCGGGCGATCTAGCCCGCCTTCGGTATATAAGGTATTGTTTTGGAGGTGACAAGATTGCCATCGACAATCGCGATCGTTTTGGCTGCGGGAAAAGGAAAACGAATGAAGTCGAAGTTGTACAAAGTGCTGCACCCGGTTTGCGGACAGCCGATGTTGGGACATGTAATCGCGGCTGTGCAGGCGGTTCAACCGGATAAAACGATAGTCGTTGTCGGCCATGGAGCGGATAAGGTCCGCTCTTTTCTGGGAGAGCAGATCGAAACGGTGCTGCAGGAAGAGCAGCTTGGCACCGGGCATGCGGTGCTCATGACAAAACCGCTCCTGCACAAGCTGCAAGGCACGACGCTGGTGCTCTATGGAGATACGCCGCTCATCAGGCCGGAAACCATTGAACGGCTGATCGCTTTGCATCGCCAGTCCAATGCGGCTGTGACGCTTTTGACCGCCATGATCGATGAGCCGCACGGCTACGGGCGGATTGTTCGCGACGCCGCTGATGCAATCGTTGCGGTTGTCGAAGAGAAAGATTGTACGCCCGAACAGAAACAAATCAAAGAAGTCAACACGGGCATTTATTGTTTTGACAACCGCAAGCTGTTTGCCGCGCTAGGGCAAATCAGGAACGATAACGCCCAACAGGAGTATTATTTGACGGATGTAATACAAGTATTGCAGCAGCAAGGGGAAAAAATCGCGGCTTGCGTTTTGGATGATCCGACGGAAGCGGCGGGGGTGAACGATCGCGTGGCGCTTGCGGAAGTGGAAAAACTGCTGCGTATGCGCATCATTCGCCAGCATATGCTGAACGGCGTAACCATCGTCGATCCTTCATCGACATATATTGACGCCGGTGTGCGTGTCGGGCAGGATACGGTCCTGCTGCCGGGGACCACTTTGTACGGAACGACGTCGATTGGCGAAGATTGCCTGATTGGTCCGCACAGCGAAATCAGGGATTCGATGATCGGCAACGGCGTGCACATTAAACATTCGGTATTGGATCAGGCAAAGATCGGCGATAAAACGACAGTTGGGCCGTTCGCGTACTTGCGCCCGGGCGCCAAAATCGGGGCGGGAGCGCGCATCGGCGACTTTGTGGAAATAAAAAACGCCGCCGTCGGCGAAGGCAGCAAAATACCGCATCTCAGCTATGTCGGGGACGCGATCATCGGCAACGGGGTGAACTTTGGCTGCGGCGCGATTACCGTCAATTACGACGGTTACCATAAACATTTGACCGAGGTTGGCGACAATGCGTTTGTCGGCAGCAATGTCAATCTGATTGCGCCGGTTAAAATCGGCAGCGGCGCCTATGTAGTGGCCGGCTCGACCATTACCCATGACGTCGGGGAGAACGATTTGGCGATCGCGAGAGAACGCCAGATAACCAAACCGGAATATGCCAATGTGTTAAGAGCGCGCATAAAAGAGCGCACCGTCAATAGCCGGGACGAGAAACAAAAGTAAAAAGAGCGCGGTTGTAAAAGGTGCCGTTGATTTTCACATAGTGCGGCGAAATGTTTTCCACAAAACCGATGTCGCTATGCTGCTTGTCCAGGTAAATCTGAATGGGAACTTCGTGCAAGATGTGATCCTGGAAATGATCATCGTTCGTCAAAACCTGACCGTTCACATACATGGCGTTTCACCTTCTTTGAAAAATTTTCATTCTATAATTAGGACAATCGAACAGGAGAAAACGTTGCATTTGCGTCCGAATTTGCCAAATTTTTATTGATTTTGTCGGGGGTACGGACATGAAATGGTTTGTCGGATTGGGCAATCCGGGGAATAAGTATAGCGATACGCGGCATAATGTCGGATTTATGGCGCTTGACCGCTTTGCGCGAAAGTGGGGAATCGACTTTAAAGAAAGCCGGTTTAAAGGCGAGCTTGGCGAAGGCATCGTCCACGGCGTCAAAACGGTGCTGATCAAACCGCAGACGTTTATGAATTTGTCGGGAGAGTCGCTTCGCGCCTACCGCGATTATATGAAGGCGGATATTGCCGATCTCATTGTGGTTTATGACGATATGGACACGGAAGTGGGCTGCATCCGCCTGCGCAAGCAGGGCGGCCCGGGCGGGCACAACGGCATCAAGTCGATCATTCAGCATCTCGGCACGGAACAGTTTGACCGCATTCGCATCGGCATATCCCGTCCATCTCCCGGAGTGGCCATGCCGGATTATGTGCTTTCGCCATTCGCCAGGTCGGAACAGGCCCGCATAAGCGGAGCGTTGGATCTGGCCGCCAACGCGCTTGAGGCGGCGCTAACGGAACCGTTTGACAAGGTCATGGCGCAATTCAACAAAAAAAGCGTCTAATCCGGGCCCCAAATGGCCATACTGGAAATGGGCATAGTTTGCATCCGGGAGGCATACATATGGCAGTAAATTATATTTGCCGGCATTGCCATACGCTTATTGGCCGCATTGAAGACGCGCAAGTCAGCGAGATGCAGCTGGGGTTTCATTTCTTGACCCCCGGCGAGCGCAGGGATATAATTACCTATGACCAATACGGGGGCGTCTCAGTCAAAGTTGTTTGCGACTTCTGCAAGGATGCTCTGGATTACCATCCGGAATTATCGCTTTTGTCAACGCCGTTGCAATGACCGATCATGACCGGTTTTAAAAGGTTCGCAAACTAAGTTGGTTAACAGCCTTGGCTTGCTTCGCTGAGGCTTATTTCCTGTTGCATGTGCGAAAGGGTGTTGGAAAACATGAATTTGCTGCTTGCGGCGATTGCGCAAGAAGCGGATGTACAATCCGTCATTTCGGGCGTTCGCGCCGGTTTGAAAGAGCAGATGATTTCCGGCCTGGCGGGTTCGTCCCGGCAGGCTTTGCTGGCGGCTCTGGTTCAAGAATTGAACAGGCCGCTTTTGGTCGTGGCGCATAACATGTTTTCCGCCCAGAAAATAGCCGAAGATTTGGCGGAATGCGCCGGCGCGGAAGTTCTGCTGTATCCGGCCAACGAACTGATGATCGTGGAATCGGTTGCGGCAAGTCCGGAAACGCTGGCGCAGCGAATCGAAGTGTTGTCCCGTTTGGCCGCGGGTTTTCGCGGTATTGTCGTCGTGCCGTTTTCCGGGCTGCGCAAACTGCAGCCCGCAAAGGAAGCGTTTGCCTCCGCGAATTTGCAGTTGGCGGTCGGGGATGTCATGGATCCCGGAACGTGCGCGGCCCGTTTGCATGAATTGGGCTATGAACGTGTGGAAAAGACGGAAAATCGCGGCGAAATGAGCGTGCGCGGCGGCATCATCGATGTTTTCCCGCTTACGACCGAAAAAGGCTATCGGATCGAATGGTTTGACGATACCGTCGATTCGATCAGGTTGTTTGATGTGGCGGATCAACGCTCCGTGGAAAAAATCCGGTCGGTTCAAATTCCGCCCTGCAAGGAAATTATCGCCGAGCCGCGGCGGGCGCGAAATTGCGCGCAGCATGTCTATGAACGTTTGGAAGAGTATTTGGCAAAAATCGCGGATCGCAAGACGAAAGAAAAACTGCTTGCGGAAATCGGCAAAGATATCGAACTGTTGCGCGAAGGCGTTTGCTTCCGGGAAATCTATAAATATATTTCCTTTCTCTATCCCGAGCGGCAAACTTTGTTAGATTACATGCCCGACGACACGATTCTTGCGCTTGATGAGCCGGTGCGGCTGCAGGAAACAGCAAAGCAGCTGGAGCGCGAAGAAGCGGAAATGGTGACTTCGCTGTTGCAGGAAGGGAAGTTTCTGCCCGCTTTGCAATTAAGCAAAGATTATACTTCACTCATTCCGTTTTCCGGCATGCAAAAGCTCTACTTGTCTCTTTTTCTCCGCCAGGTTCAGCATGCGCAGCCGCAAAATATCGTGAATATCGTCAGCCGGTCGATGCAGCATTTTCATGGGCAAATGCATGTGCTGAAAGCGGAAATGGAACGGTGGGACAAGGCAGGCGCGAAAGTGATGATCGTGGCCGGCGGCGAGGAACGCGCCCAACGCGTGCGCCGTGTGCTGGAGGATTACAAGATCAAATTGCCCATTTTGCTGAACGGATATTTGCAGGCGGGATTTGAATTGCCGTCCATCAAGCTTGTTGTCATCACCGAAAACGAATTGTTTACGCAGAAACAACGAAAGGCGCGCAAAGTCGAACGCAAAATCGAAAACGCGGAACGGATCAAAAGCTACACGGATTTAAAAGTAGGCGACTATGTCGTGCACGTCAATCACGGCATCGGCAAATTTGTCGGCATCGGCACCCTGGAAATCGCCGGCATGCATAAAGATTACATTCATATCGTATATGCGGGCGGGGACAAGCTGTCCGTGCCGATCGACCAGATCGATATGGTGCAGAAATACATCGGCACCGACGATAAGGAGCCGAAGCTGTACAAACTTGGCGGCAATGAATGGCATCGCGTCAAAAATAAAGTCCGTTCGTCGGTAAAAGATATTGCCGGCGATTTAATCAAATTATACGCCCAGCGGATGGCTTCCACAGGTTACGCATTTGCCAAGGATACGCCGTACCAGAAAGATTTTGAGAGCATGTTTCCGTATGAGGAAACGCCCGATCAGCTGCGCGCGATTGAAGAGATCAAAAGAGATATGGAAAAGAGCCGGCCGATGGACCGCCTGCTTTGCGGAGATGTCGGTTACGGCAAGACGGAAGTGGCGATCCGCGCGGCGTTTAAAGCCGCGATTGAGGGAAAACAGGTAGCGGTGCTCGTGCCGACGACGATTTTGGCGCAGCAGCATTTTGAAACGTTCCGCGAGCGGTTTTCCGGCTTTCCGATGCGCATCGAAGTGATCAGCCGTTTTCGCTCCAAAAAGCAACAGACGGAAATTGTCAAGGGCATCAAAAACGGCACGGTGGATATCATCATCGGCACGCACAGGCTGCTATCCTCCGATGTGCGGTTCAAGGATTTGGGCCTTTTGATCGTCGACGAAGAGCAGCGGTTCGGCGTTACGCATAAAGAAAAGCTGAAGCGGCTGAAGGCCAATGTCGATGTGTTGACGCTGACGGCGACGCCGATTCCCCGCACCTTGCACATGTCCATGCTGGGCGTGCGGGATTTGTCGATTATCGAAACTCCGCCGGAAAACCGGTACCCGGTGCAAACGTACGTCGTCGAATACAGCAATTCGCTCGTACGCGAAGCGATCGAACGGGAATTGGCGCGCAACGGCCAGGTTTACGTGTTGTACAACCGCGTGCAGGGCATCCAGTCGATTGCCGAACGCATTTCAACGCTTGTGCCGGAAGCCAGAGTGGCGGTTGGTCACGGGCAAATGTCCGAACAGGAACTGGAGAAGACAATTCTTGATTTTCTTGACGGCGAATACGACGTGTTGGTCAGCACGACGATTATTGAAACCGGCGTCGATATCCCCAATGTAAATACGCTGATCCTGTTCGATGCGGATAAAATGGGGCTATCCCAGCTATACCAGCTGCGCGGCAGAGTAGGCCGTTCCAACCGCATCGCTTATGCCTATTTCACTTATGAGCGCGATAAAGTGCTGTCGGAAGTTTCCGAGAAACGCCTGGAAGCGATCAAGCAGTTTACCGAGCTCGGATCCGGGTTTAAAATCGCCATGCGCGATTTGGCCATCCGCGGAGCGGGGAATTTGCTGGGCGCCGAGCAGCATGGTTTTATCGCATCGGTCGGATTTGATTTGTATTCGCAAATGCTCGCCGACGAAATCAAGTCCTTAAAATCGGAAATGGAAGGCGAACAAGCGCCGCCCGTGGAAATCAACACGCAGATCGACATCCAGCTTGACGCTTATATCCCGTCGGATTATATTTACGACAGCATGCAGAAAATTGAAGTCTATAAAAGAGTGGTTGCCATCCAGCGCGTGGAAGAAGCGGAAGAGCTTTATGAAGAACTGGTGGACCGGTTCGGCGACTTGCCGCAGCCTGTAGAAACCCTTCTGGCTGTTGCCAGAATCAAAGCTTTGGGCAAGGAGTTTTTCGTCGAGTCGATTGCCGTCAAGGGCGCCGAGGCGATCCTTAAAATTCATGAAAGCCAAAACGCGTTGATTAACGGGCAAAAGTTGTTTGAACTCGGCAACCGGTTGCGCAACAAAATGCGTTTGATCAGCGGTTTAAAGATTCAGATCGCGTTAAATATTGCCGGGATGAAGCCAGAAGAAACCATAGCTTTTATAGAGCAATTTTTGTTACAATACAGGGAGGTTGTCAATCCGAAAGGGGAACTTGAAAATGTCGCGAAATAAATTGGACAAACATCGCAGCAACAGTTGGCGTATCGTTGGCTTGCTGGCTATGGCCGCTTTGCTTGTCCTGTCATTGGCCGCGTGCGGCAAAAAACCGGTTGCGGTTTATAAAGGCGGAGAAATTAGCGCCAAAGATTTCGATACTTTCCTGGCAGTGAACAAGCTGATCGATCCCTATTATTCGTATTATGAAACAATGCCCGACTTCAAGCGGCAAATGGTTGAACAGTTGGTCGTCACCCGTTATTTGACCAAAGACGCAACCGCGGATCAGGTCAAACAAGCGGAAAGCAAATCCGACGAAGACTGGAAAAATTTCCAGGGCTACATCAAATCCGGCGAAAATGAACAGCAGTATAAAGACGCGCTGAAAGAGTTGAAACTTTCGGAAGACGATTTGCGGGAATTTTTGGAGGAGCAAGCGCTGTTTAATATTGTGCTGGAAGACAAATTTTCCGATGAAGAACTGCAAAAGCGTTTTGACGAAGATGTCAAGAAAGACCCGAATGTCTTTACGACAGCAACAGTTGACCACATTTTAATCGCTCTGAAGGATCAGGAAGGGAAAGATTTGCGCACCCCGGACGAAGCGTTGAAACGGGCGCAGGAAGTGCGGGAAAAGCTGCTGAATGGCGGCGACTTTGCCGCTTTGGCGAAAGAATACTCGGACGATCCCGGATCAAAAGACAACGGCGGCCAATACAAGGACGCCGAAGTCAACCTATGGGTTCCGGAATTCAAGCAGGCGGCTTTGGAACTTCCGTTGAATCAGATCAGCGAGCCGGTTAAGACCGATTATGGGTATCATGTGATGAAAGTCGAGTCGCGCCATGTCGGCGAGTTGGCCGATGCGGATGTAAAAGAAAAAGTGCTCGGCGAATTGGTCGGCGAGTTTCTGAATGATTTCCGCGAAAACGAATTGCCGAAAATTTTAACGAAAGTCAATCTGCCGAAGGAATCGCCGACGCAAGCGCCGCAGCAACAAGAGCCGCTGACAAGCCCGGCGCCAAGCGCGGCGCCCGACGCGCAGTCGCCCGCGCCCGCGGAGACGCAATCTCCTGCGCCGACGGCAACGCAATCGCCAACTCCGGCAACAAACAGCCCGATCGGCCAGTAATCCGAATCATACAAAAAAACTGCTCCAGGATTCTGCTGATCCTGGGGCAGTTTTTTTTACATTATTGAATTAATAAATTACTGGTTATTGACGAAGCGCAAAAATGCACGTTAATTTTCTCAGAAGTCGGTTTATTTCGATTGTAGCGCAAAAATGCACGATAAATTTTTAAAAATGCTTTTTCCCGAAAATATAGTGCAGATTCGACCTTCATTGCGGATTTTTGTACATGTTCTCAAATTTATAGTGCAGATCTGCTCTTCATTTACTAATCTCCTCATACAAAACGATTGAGTTTGCGTTTATTAAGGACCTTACGGTGATTTTCATAAGACGGTTTTTCTTATTTTGTTCGACAGGCCCTAGTCATAGTTGCGGACATGCTTCCCCGGTGTTGCCGGCTTGCTTCCCCAAACGGAACAGCCATCATTGGTTGTCCGTCCTATGGAAAAGCGCTTTCCCTACCTGCTGCACTGAGCCTGCAAGCACATCCTCCTACCGGTCACGCTTACGGCGCATAAACGTCCGCATGGTCCGCCAACATGTGGCTTCCCCCTGCCAGCGACGCCGAGCCTGCAAGCGCATCCCCCTAGCTGTCAGAGCTAGCAGTTCATAATCATCCGCATGGTCCGCCAACATGTGGCTTCCCCCTGCCGGATGCGCTAACGGACGTATTTGCGGCTATTTCGCGAAAAAACGCCATGCGGAAATTTTAACGGACGCAGGAGCCGTTATTCGCAGAAATCGGGCCTGTCTAACGATGAAAATAGGCAAATAGGCGCAATGGCGTCCGTTACAATTTTAAAAGCGAAAAAATCCGCCAATTAACGTCACTGGCGTCCGTTAGAGCACGCCCGTGCATCAACGAACCCGGGCTGACGCCGGCATTGGTGGTATTTTTCGTCTGTTCACAATTTGTTAATGGTTTCACAATATCCGGGGTGAAAATTGTCATAGTGGGCCCAATATGCCGTCCATACAATGAGAATCATCATTATCTTGGAACAATTCGAAAAGGAGGATCGCATATATGAACAAGGCTCCGCTTGAACCGAACGAAACCAAACGGAAAGCTGCGCCGGCAACCAAGGAAGCGGAAATTTCCCTGAAGGGGACCTTCGTCTCCGTTATGTTGCTGGGAGCATTTTTGGCGCTGACGTGGCTTGGTGTGTTCTTTTTATTTGTGCACCGCTACTGACAAATCAAAGGTGAAGGGAGATGACACCTATGCATTTGCACAAACTTGAGAAAATATGGCTTGTCTTCGGCATTGCCATGCTGGTAGTCTTTTTGCTTGTGGTGGGCGTGGGGGCTTTTGCGATGGGCATGCAGACGCCCGGCGGCGTCGATCATCATGCGATCAACCCGGAATTGGTGGAGCAAACCGCGCCGTTTGACAAACCGGGGCTTAAAAAAATTGGCGACAACGAGTTCGAGGCGGACTTGATCGGTTTTACATTCGGTTACACCCCGGGTAAGTTGACGATCCCGGCGGGCGCGAAAGTCACTTTCAACATTACAAGCAAAGATGTTGTGCACGGTTTCAATGTTATTGGCACGAACATCAATATGATGGTCGTTCCGGGCGAAATCAACCATATGACATATACATTTGTCAAAAGAGGCGAATATCTGGTTGTTTGCAATGAGTATTGCGGCGCAGGCCATGAATACATGAACATGACGATTGTCGTTGAATAAGGGGAGGAGAGAAGACATGAGAGAAGGCATGACCATGAAAGAAGCAATTCCATTGCATACGTTCGACAAACGGGACGCCAGGGTTGTCTTGGCCCATCTCTTGTTCGCTTTCGGCGCTCTTTTGATCGGCGGCATTGCCGGCTTGCTGCAGGGACTTGTCCGCGGCGGCGTCGTCACACTGCCGGGAGGAATCGGTTATTACCAACTGCTAACCGCTCACGGAGTGCTAATGGCGCTTATTTTTACAACTTATTTTATCATTGGCTTTCTGCTTGCCGGCACGGCCCGGACGCTAGGTGGCGAACTGCTGCCGCAAGCGAGAAAGCTCGCCTGGATTGGCTTCAGCCTGATGTCGCTTGGCGTGCTGGCGGGAGTAACGTTGATCCTGATGAACAAAGCGACGGTGCTGTATACTTTTTACGCGCCGCTCAAAGCGTCTCCCTGGTTTTACGTGGCGCTCGCGCTCGTCATCGTCGGCAGCTGGATGAGCGGTTTCGGCATTTTCCGGCAATTTCGCAATTGGAAAAGGTTGCACGCAGGCAAGCTCACGCCGCTGTTTGGCTTCATGGCCGTGGCCACGATGCTGCTTTGGTTCGTCGCAACGCTCGGCGTAACCATCGAAGTGGTGTTCCAGCTGATCCCCTGGGCGTTCGGCTGGACGGATACAGTCAATATCATGCTGAGCCGCACCCTGTTTTGGTATTTCGGCCATCCGCTCGTATACTTTTGGCTGCTGCCTGCTTACATGGCCTGGTATGTCGTCATTCCGAAAGTCATCGGCGGGAAAATATTCAGCGACGCTTTGGCGCGCCTTGCCTTTCTCCTTTTCCTGCTGTTCTCCATTCCTGTCGGGCTGCATCACCAATTGATGGAACCGGGGATCTCGAGCGTATGGAAATTCGTGCAGGTCGTCCTGACGTTTATGGTTGTCATTCCGTCGCTGCTCACCGCATTCTCGATGTTTGCCACGTTTGAAATTCACGGGCGCCAAAAAGGCTCCACCGGGCTGTTCGGCTGGCTGAAAATGCTGCCGTGGAGCGACGTGCGCTTCTTTGCGCCGTTTATGGGGATGCTCGTGTTCATTCCGGCGGGGGCAGGCGGCATCATCAACGCAAGCCACGAGATGAACGCGGTCGTTCACAACACGCTGTGGGTGACGGGCCACTTTCATCTGACCGTGGCGACAACCGTCGCGCTGACATTTTTCGGCGTCACTTACTGGCTTATCCCCGCCGTTACCGGGCGCCAATTGACGAAAAGAATGCACAAATGGGGTATCATCCAAACCATTATTTGGCTTGTCGGCATGTTTTTCATGTCCGGCGCCATGCATACCGTCGGTTTGCTTGGGGCTCCTCGCCGGACCGCCTACACGACGTACATGGAAAACGCGACCGCCAGGTCGTGGATTCCGTACGAGGTGGTCATGGCGATTGGCGGCACGATACTGTTTATCGGCGTTCTCCTGATGATCGTCAACGTCGTTGCGCTGCTGCGCGCTCCGCAGGGCCATACGGATTTCCCGATCGCGGAAGTGGTCGACACGGCGGAGAAAACTCCGCGTTTGTTCGAACGCATCGGTGTCTGGGTTTCCGTTCTGGCGGTTTTGATCATATTCGCCTACATGATGCCGATCATGGACATCGTAAACGATCCGTCGCCCGGCTCCAAAGGTTTTGTAACCTGGTAAACAGTGTATCCAATTGCAAAATGGGTCATCGGCCAATCCAAAGCGCTAATCCAAGAATCGGCTGCGTATCTCTTTGACGGGATCATGCAGCTTGTTCTTTTTCCAAACCATATGTACCGGTTGCGGGCAATCATGTTATAGATCAAATGAATTTTATAAACGACCGGCACAATTTGGCAAACTTGTCCGAACAATATAATGAACCCCCCAAGGAGCTTGAAATCGCACCATTGGCAGCAGGCAATCAGCGCATAAGAAAATGGGAACAGATGAATACTATGGGCAGTAATAACGAATGATCATCCAGGGGTAAAAATCTTCAGTGAAAGCGAGGCAGCATGAAATGAAAGCAACTGGAATAGTTCGTCGCATTGATGATTTGGGGAGAGTTGTCATTCCGAAGGAAATCCGGCGCACGCTGCGCATCCGCGAAGGCGATCCGCTGGAAATATTCGTTGACCGGGATGGCGAAGTGATCCTGAAAAAATATTCCCCGATCGGCGAACTAGGGGATTTTGCCAAAGAGTATGCCGAATCATTATATGAAAGCACCAACCACATCGTACTGATTTCGGATCGCGACAGCATGATTGCCGTTTCCGGAGCGGCCAAAAAAGATTATTTGGAAAAAGAAGTCGGCGCCTTGGTGGAAAGCTGCATGGAAAACAGGAAAGCGATGCTGGAAGCAAACGGCGGCCAGTTTGAGCTTGTAAAAGACGCGCCGGAAACCTACAGTTCGTTTGTCATTGCGCCGATTGTCGCCGGCGGTGACCCGATCGGCTCGGTCATCCTGTTAAGCAAAACGGAAGGCACGAAAATGGGGCAAATGGAGCAAAAAATGGCGGAAACGGCAGCCGGTTTTTTAGCGAAACAAATGGAACAATAACGGTTATTGCATTTTTAACGGGATGAACGAACAGCTTTTCGCACCAGCGCAAGCAAACTGGCGGGAAGCTGTTTTTTTGGTTTATAATGACATTGTTCGGCAAAAAACCGTGAATGAAATATGAGACGAAAGGAAAATCTTATGG
>DASVDB010000158.1 GCA_036381315.1 Bacilli bacterium
GACATGCTTGTGTCGTAATTCAATGGCAAGTCAAGCATCTTCACGATCATGGTAGCGAATTCTCCGCGGGTGATATTGTCATAGACGCCGAATTGATTCGATTGGATGGAACCCTTCGGTTCCATGATGCCCTTGGCAAACATCGTATCCAGATAATTTCGCGCGTAGGGATGCCCGATAATATCTTCAAACCCGTAGCGTACCGCGAAAACCGCGTAGTAGCCAAAACCGTCAAAGGAAGCGGTCACCGTATGATTTTTGGTGTTCGTAACACCGCCAAGCTTGTTCCAAACGTTATTGCTGAATCTCCATACGCTTAGATTTGCAGCAGCGACATCACGGATGTTCGGGTCGTATTGAATTGTGATCGTACCCCGATTGGTCGGCTCCAACCATTTAAAGATATTCATATTGCGAATGAAAAACTGGTCGTTGCCGTTGTCGCTGGTGCTGTACGGTTGCATGCCGTCAACTGTTTCATACTTACCGGCATCGTTTTTGAAGTAGCCTGCGTCGATCCAATACAAATCTGAGGCATAGCCAAAATGCGCGCGGCTCGCTTGCAATAAGGACTCCGCGTTCGGCATTGCGTAGATATTGGCGAACTGTCCGTCCAGCGGTTCAGTCCCACTATATTCTCCTACTCGGTTATACTTCTTTACTGTGCGCCCGTCGAACGGATCCGCAATCCCGAAGTAGATCCTCTGGCTGTCGAAAAGTTCAACCTTGGGCGTATTTTGCTGCGAATCCTGCTCCGGTTTTTTCAACATCGTTCCTTTGGGAAAATCGATGGTGACAGCCTTGTTGAATACGGAAATTTTTCCTGATTTCGGAATGGTTGTTTTGAATTCGGCTCCCACTTCATTTTGCGCCGCATAATCCACAACAAATTCGTCCTTAATCTGTGTATTTCCGGTTATAACCGTAAATTTGATCGTGTTATTTCCGGGCTTCAAGTCATAAAGTTCGAGCCGGAATATATCGTTGGCGTCTTTCACCATCGGTGTTTTCTCAAGCAGGATTTGATCAGCGCCCTCCGCCTGGATGCTAACATTCAGGAAGTTTCGATTAATTACCTGCTCTTCCGGCAATTTGGGCGACAGAATTTGATATGGCAAGCGGACCCGAGTGATTTGCAATGTTTGTGAACCGGTGGAAGTACCATTAACAGCCGTTATGGTAATGCTTTTTACGCCAGACGCGGGAAGCGGCACGTTGATCAAACGGAATGAATACCCGCTGCTGCCGCTTACGCCGTTCGACATCAATCCGGGCTGCTCCGAATTTGGAAAGTTGCCTAACTCTGTTTTTACATATTGCTCGCCATCGATATTGACGACGACCTGATCGGCATTAACGACAGTAAACAGCACATCCAGGCTTTTTTCATTGGTTGTGTAGGCAAAATCGTCAGTCTTTTTAAACTTTCCGTCCGCATCGGTCGCTTGGCCGACCGGCACCGGTGTAATCGACACTACTTTCGGCAAATTGTCATCGAACAAGTAAACTGTAATATGCGTCGAAACCGGAATCCCATTCGCCAAACCATTAATCGTAATGCTGTTTGGCCCTGGAACCAGCTTCATTGTAGGATCCGCGATCTGAAATGTAAAATCGCCCGTCGCCTGGTCAAGCGTGTTCGACGGGTCCGACAAAAGTGCTCGGGTTGTCCCGTTGACCGTAATCGTAATGGAATCCAGATCGGGAGATCCCGTCGTCAAATTGAAATTAATCAATTTCCCTTGAATCTTATCGAACGCATTTGCCGTATTAAAAACTTCGCCATTGTACAAATTTTGCAGCAGGATATACGGCGTCGGAATATAGGTAATCGGAATCTGCTTTGTGTTTTTGTCACCGCTGTGCTCAACAGACACATTCAGCGTTTGTTCGCCGGATGGCATATTGGTGATTTCAAATACGATTTCATCGGCATTGGCCGATTTGTATTTGTTATAGGTAAAAGCCGAACCTCCCACCGGAACTCCGCCCTGCAACGTTTCCAATATCGCGCTGTAGCCCGCAGCACCGTCCGTGTAGTTTTTGGTGTTCACGGCGAGCCAAATGGGCAATTGGAAAAAGAGTTGATTTTCCGGAAATATGGAACTGGATTTGTAGGATGCAACACCAGCGCCATCAACCGTCACATTGTAGAGCTGTTTAACTCCTGTAATGAAAGGGCTGTCGCTGTTGCGAAAAGTGAATAGCATCGGGAACGCAATATTGGTTGAGCCGTATGTTCCCGTAACATTTAGTGTATATTCTTCAGTGACATTTAAATTGATTGATCCGGATGTCTCGAATTTATAAATACTAAAATCGTAAGTCGCACCGGTGACTGTTGTATCTTTCACGAACGTAACCGTTGTCGACAGCTTGCCGCCGGGCAAAACGGAAACGCCGCCGCTCAGCAGGTCCACATCAATGCTTGGCACAGCGGGAGATGCAGGATTCTTTTGCACAACCACATACCCGTTCACCGTACCATCCAAAGCCCCGGTAATATTCGGGCCGACAGTCGGATTGCCATCAAGCTTGGTATCAACCGGATCTCCGGACGAATTGTGGACAGTGACATTATACACCGTGGGCGAACCGGTATAGAAAACGACATCGCGAGTAATGGCGTAAGTCATTGTTTCGTTCGAAGCCGTGATAACAATCGTATTCAAGCCCGGAGTAAGCGCAATATCGGAAACGATATAAGAGTCGTTACCGCCAAAAAATGCCGCTCTCCCTTGCACGGTCACAGTGGTGGCATTCGGAGCCTTTAACATGAGAGACAGCGGAGAGGAGTCCACAACCGCCGTTTCCCCCGGCTTCAGCGTTCTGCCGTCGATTAATTGCACATCGTAGATCGTCGGCACATTTGCAAAGTAAACATAGCAGACGCCGGACACAATATTATCGTTTGCCATGCCGGTAACCGTAATCCGGTTCAACCCCTGCTGAATTTCCACATTGGGAAAGCTGAAATGATTGCCATTGATGATCGGGGTGATTCCGGTCCCTCTGGCGCCCGGGATTTCACCGCTCGCTGTTATCAAATCAATCTGGTAGGAAATCGTTGCGGAGGCAACGCCATTGAATGTACCTCCCAATTCAATCGTACTTGAATTGACCTGGGTGGGAGAATCTTTCTGCGTGCTGTAGCTGTCAAAGTGAAAATATTCGACATCCGCCGCTGCAGGAGGCGCAACAGGAGCCAGCGACACGATCATCACAGCCCCAATCAGCATGCTGAGCAGCTTCATCCCCATTTTTTTCATTGCTTCTCCCCTCTTCCTTTTAAAAGCACAGTTTATATTATTTTATCGGCTTCCCCGCCCGCAAATTTTAGATGAAAGGCGTCATTTCCCCACCAGCCAGCGCCTGGCGACTTCCGCGCTGATATGCTCGGCGCCCGACGGTTTCACATGATTCGTGTCGCGAAAATCGTCCAACGTAAGCCCGTCTCTCGGCAAAATGTCGAAAGTTGCGCCGTACTTGACCGCAATCGCCGCAACCTTATTCCTGAATGCTTGCTGCTCTTGCGCATACGACCCGGCGACCGCCTGTTCAAAATATTCCGTCCGCGGCAACTGGACCAAATGCACCTCGACGCCCCGGCTGCGCAAATCCGCGATCATGCGGGTGAACGCGTTTGTCCGCACGCCTTCCAAATCATAGTTCTGGAACCAGCGGTCGGCGGTTTCCTTGCCTTTCTCCGCCGTTTTGTCCGTGGGCGGCGACCATACGACCGGGGGCAACCCGCCGGCGTGCACGGGAATCTCGCGGCGCAGTCCGCCTTTTTTGCTGTCGAAACCGTGGTCGATGTACTTTTGCAGGATCATTTTCCAAACCGTGCGCAAATCGTAGGAACGCAGCGCCCAGCCCAGCAGCAATTCCCCG
>DASVDB010000159.1 GCA_036381315.1 Bacilli bacterium
TCAATGCGACGACGACGATCAATGCCGTCATCAATTTCATATCGCTCGGTTCCAAACCAACGCGCAGCGCGGCGGCAACGATAAGCCGGTAAAGGATGGCGCCGATCATCGCGGCAAAGGTCGCGCGGATGACGCTCGCATTGCCGAAAATCGCTTCGCCGATAATGACGGAAGCTAGGCCGATCACAATCATTCCGACGCCCATTTGTATATCGGCCGAACCGCTAAATTGCGCCACCAAGGCGCCCGACAAAGCGACCAAGCCGTTGGACAAGCTAACCCCGATCACGATCATCGTATTCGTATTGACGCCGTAACTGCGGATCATCCGGCTGTTGTCGCCGGTGGCGCGAATCGCCAGTCCGATTTCGGTGTGCAAAAACCAGTCGATGATTAGCATGATCAGGACAGCGACAACGGAAAAGACGATCAAATATAAGTTAATGCCGTACGATTTTTGAAATTGTTCAAACGGCGTGATGACGGTATCAACACCCAAAAGCGGAATGTTGGCTCGTCCCATGATGCGGATATTTATGGAATAGAGCGCAATCATCATTAAAATACCGGCCAACAACGCGTTGATTCTGCCGATCGTATGCAATAGCCCGGTAACCGCACCCGCCAGACAGCCACCGATGAAAGCGGCGATGGTCGCGAAGAGCGGCGATTGGCCATGCACAATCATAACCGCCGCGATCGCGCCGCCTGTCGTGAAGCTGCCGTCAACCGTCAAATCGGGGAAGTCCAGCACCCGGAACGTCAAATATACCCCGAGCGCCATGATCGTATATAAAATTCCTAATTCCAATGCGCCCGTGAAAGCCGTTAACATGATGCTTACCTCCGTTTAATAGGCAGAAAGTGACCCAGGCAGGTGCACGCCGGATCACTTTTTCGCAAAAAATTGCCCGCTTATTGCAAAATATCCGTATCCGGATTGGCGACTTTGCTCTTCATCGAATCCGTAACTGTGATGCCCATTTTCTCAGCCGCTTGCAAATTCAACATCAAATCGAGTTTTTCCGGGTAACCGACGGGAATGTCAGCCGGCTTTTTGCCGTTTTGCAAAATATCCACCGCCATTTTGCCGGTAGTGTAACCAAGATTATAGTAATCGACGCTGTATGCCGCAAAACCGCCGCGTTTTACGGAGTCCTTTTCGCCGACAAAGAGCGGCAATTTGTTTTCATTCGCCACTTGAATAACGGACTCAAGCGCTTCAACGACCGTATTGTCGGTCGGCACAAAGATTGCCTGCACGCTGCCTACCAAGGACTCGGCGGCTTGCTTGACTTCGTTTGTATTCGCAGCCGCGGCCATTTTTACCTCGATGCCTTTTGCGCTCAGCACTTCCTTCGCTTTTTCAACCTGCACGACGGAATTCGTTTCGCCGGGATTATAAACGATGCCCATCGTTTTTACTTGCGGGAATTCGCTTTTCACAAAATCCATCAGCTTATCGATAATATTCGGCGGAAAATCGCTTGTGCCCGTAACATTGCCTCCCGGTTTCTCCGGCGAAGCAACCAGCTTGGCGGATACCGGATCGGTAACGGAAGTAAACAATATCGGCACATCCGTTATCGCCTTGGCAACCACTTGCGCCGACGGTGTGGCGTTGGCCAAAATCAAATCAAGGTTGTCGCCTTTGAATTTCTGCGCAATGGTTTGATTTGTCGCAGGGTCCGCCTGGGCGATTTGCAAATCGATTTGCAAATTTTTGCCTTCTTCATATCCGTTATCTTTCAAGGCCGCGATAAAACCGTTCGTAGCCGCATCCAGTGAAGGATGCTCCGCGTATTGGATAATGCCAATCTTGACCGTCTCGGATTTTTCCCCGCCGGAATTATCTCCGTTAGAGTTTTCAACGACGGGTTTATTGCTGTCGGCGTTTTCCCCGCCTGTTTTATTGCCGCACCCTGCTAACGCTACCGATGCCGTTAACAGAACTGCAAGCATAGCCAGCAAAAACACAAACCTGTTCTTCATACCGATCCTCCCCAAATGTAATTCAATGAGAATGAAAAACAATATGCGCTTGATGCGCTTGTCCGCGATGCGCTTATTCGCGCGCTCCCGATTCCCGTTTAACGCGTGCGGGATTTACAGAGTTAAAGCGAAAAAGCGCATTAAATCAGCCTATTCCATCTTAAAACGGTTACAGTGTTCCGTCAATAAAAAAAAGTTGCCGTTCGCTACCACCCCATCCTGTCGCGCAGCGAAGTGATATGAGCCGTATGATGCCGATTATGCCAGGCGCTCATCGCCAACGCCTGATCGAGGCGGGTTACGCCGCCTACGGGATGAATAAATGTTTTCGCGAAATCTTGGGGAGCCATTGCGGCAAAGATCAGCGACCAGCGGGCGATTACGGCCTCCAGTAAGGAAAGCGAAGGCGCTATGGGCGCATGCTTGGAATCGGCCAATTCCCCCCACCGATCCTCGTAATACGGTTTGATCGTCGGCTCATGTTCCGTCAGCGCCAGCTTAAATCGCGTAAAGCTGTGCAAATTGGCGTCTGCTATATGATGGACAACCTGCCTGATCGTCCATCCTTCCGGGCGATACGGCGTATCCAGTTGCGCTTCCGTCAAGCCCGCAAGCGCGGCGCGCACATGTTCGGGCGTCGCTTCGATTTCCTGAATCCATTCCTTGATTTGCTCCGGCGTACCTGTTGTGATCGGTTGAAACTCGCCGATTGGATATCGTATTGCATCCATCCCAACTTCCTCCTCCAATTCGGTTAATGTTATTAAATATAAAGACGGTGAATTATATGCGTTCCGCCACTTCGCGTATTTCGGCAAGCAGATTGTCTGTTGCGCGGTCAAGCAGATCGTAAACCAGGTCAAAATTGCCGGAATACCACGGATCCGGAACATCCTTATCGTCACATTCCGGTAAAAAATCAAGCATAAGGGCGATGCGAGCGGACGTCGGATTGGCATTGAACGAGCGAATGTCGCGCAAATTCCGGCTATCCATGGCGATGATATAATCGAAACGGGAAAAATCGCGGGCATCCAATTTTCGGGCGACAATCCCGGAAAAATCGATGCCGTTTTTCCGCAGAACATTTTGCGTTCCCTTATGCGGCGGTTCACCGACGTGCCAGCCGCCCGTTCCCGCCGAATCGACCGCCACGCGATCCGCAAGGCCCGCGGCGGCCAGTTTGTGGCGCAATATCGCCTCAGCCATCGGCGAGCGGCAAATATTTCCCAAACATACAAAAAGCACGCGAATCATGGGCATAACCTCTGTCTGCTATGGTTTGTACTACATTATAGTCATAAAAATGGCGCAATGGCAAAAAAAAAGACGAACGGACCATGCTTCGTTTGTAAAAAATGATCTGCGGCCACGCATAAGTGCCAAAGCCGGCAACCATAATAACTAAGGTGAAAAAATTTGAATGGAGGTTTTTGACAAATGGCAGCTCATCTAGGCGCACACGAAACGATGGAATTGCACGAGGTGCTCGGTTGCGCGATTGACGGCATCAACCTATTCCAGCTGTACCGGCAGCACGTGACCGACCAGCAATTGCAGCAAATTCTCGACCATCAGCTGCAATTCATGACCGGCGAATATAACAACCTGGTGCAGACATTAAACCAGCAAGGCGGCGGACAAGCGATTCCGTACCGATCGCCAAAAAATTTCACGCCGAAGTACGGGTTAAATAAGCCGGCAACGCAAACGCCCAACGCTTCTCCGCGGGAAATGGACGATCACGATATCGCCAGCGGAATGATGGGATTTCATAAGTCGTCGGCGATCATGAAAATGCACGCCGCGTTGGAATGCGCCAATCCGCAATTGCGCGCCGCCATGCAGCAAGGCTCCATCAATTGTTCCGAACAGGCATACGAAATTTGGCAATACATGAACCAAAAAGGCTTTTACCAGGTTCCCACGATGAAAGAAATGACGACCAACACCGTCATCGGAACATATGGGCAAGCGGGGCAAATGGTCGGGCAATACGGCGAGGCCATGAACATGAACGCAAACCCGATCACGCAATAAATAAAGCGGCGCAACTAACCAAAAAGCCCCCATTCAGGGGGCTTTTACAAATTGCTGGGCACGCTGTCAAGATTCCGGTTGAAGTAAATCGTGACCGCGTTGAGCAGCAAAATGGACATGGTAATGTAAAACACGGAGCGAATGCCGAATAATGCCGCCGCATGGCTTCCCACCAAAGGGCCGACCAAATTTCCCAAAAACATGGCGGACGTATTGAAGCCGTATGCGGTTCCCTGCTTGTTTGGCGGCGACAATTTCTTCACAAGCGCGTTCAACGACGGAATCATCCCGCCGACGAACAAGCCAAGCAAAAAGCGTCCGACCAACAGCACCGTAATATTTCCGGCGAGCGCTTGCGGCAAAAAAGCGGCGGCGGCCATCACAAAAGCTAGCAAAAGGGTTCTGCGCTGCCCGATTTTATCGCTCAACTTGCCTAACGTCGGCGCTCCAAACAAATTGGCCATGCCCGTTATCGCCACGACCAGACCGGCAATAAACTCCAAATGCAGCCCGCTGTAAAGCGTTTTGGCATAGATGGTCACAATGGGCTCGATGCTCATCATCCCGAGCTGGGTAACGAATGAAGCGATGAAGATCGGAATCAGATGCGTCATCGCCTGCCAATCCATCTTTTCTTTCGTTACGGATTTGCGCCGAAGCGATTTGGGCTCTTTTATATAGACAAGCACAATCAAGCTGGCAATGAGCAGCAGTATACCGGTCAAAAAAAAGATCCGATTATAGCCTAACGCTTCCGCCAAAATTCCGCCGATCAAGGGCCCGATCAAGGAGCCGGCGATGCCGCCGGTCTGCAGTGTGCCCAATGCTTTTCCGGCATGCTCGTTTGGCGTAATGACGGCAAGCAAAGCGATGCCCATGGAGATAAATCCGGAGAAAACTCCGTTGATCATCCGAAGCGCCAGCAGCTGCCAAGGCGAAGTGACCAATCCCATCGCGCCGGTGACGATCGCCATGCCAAACCCTGCGCGCAAAAGCATCGCTTTTCGTCCGTACTTGTCGGATAGCGATCCCCATAACGGTTGAAACAAAAACGAAGTGACGAATTGGGCCGAAAATACCCAACCCGACCAAACTTCGACATCCTGCAAATCATGGACGCCCAGAAATTCGATATAATAAGGCAGAAATGGAATGATCAAACTCATGCCGGCGGTAACGGAAAAATTGGCCGCCCATAGGATCCAAAGCGTTTTGCGCCAATCGGAGGGGCCGGTCGCTGTCGGGCTCTTGTTACCGTTTAAACGAGAAGCGATATGCCGCAACAATATAACCCCATTATTTGTCGTTTGCACCTA
>DASVDB010000160.1 GCA_036381315.1 Bacilli bacterium
GGCAAGGTTTCCTGTTTCAAACTGGCGAAGAAAACCCGGGCGCTCGATAAAGCGTTGAAGCATAAAGTGGACGACCACATTTACGATCGTTTGGCGCAAGATTTCGTCCGGGTGGAAGACGATTTTCTCTCCGCGGCGGAGGCAGGCGGGCAGGAGGCGGAAAATGGATCGTAACGCGCGGTCCTATCTTGGATTGGCTTTGCGCGCCGGCATGCTGAAAAGCGGGGATGATACCGTCTACGACGCGATCAAAAACGGATCGGCAAAACTTGTGATCATCGCCAGCGATGCGTCGGCGAATGCGCTGAAAAAAGCAATGGACAAATGCCGGCATTACCGGATTCCGCTCGCTGAAGGCGGCACCCGGCAAGAACTGGGCGCGTGCCTGGGCAAAGCGGAGCGCGTAATCGTGGCCATTACCGATAGCGGATTCGCAAACTTGATCGGCAAGCGTCTGAATTTCCTTACGGAGGTGGATCATATTGAGTAAACAAGACAACAAGGATAAATTGCGGGTTTATGAATATGCCAAATCATTGAATATGAGCAGCAAGGAAATCATTACGATACTCAAGCGCCAAAATATATCCGTCAATAATCATATGAGCGTAATGGAACCGGAAATGATCAGCGCGGTGGAAAAGTTTTTTGTTGATGTGAAAACGAACGCTGCCGCTAAACGCGCCGCGCAGGAGTCCGCGTCCAAAGCGGCGCAGAGCGCGGCAAAACGGGAAGGGCAGCAACAGCAGGCGAGCCACGGGCAGCATACGCCCGCGCGGCATCGCGACGATAACCGGGAACAGCGCCGGAATGCCGGAAACCGCCGGAACAGACCAACCAAAACGGCGGCAACAATAACGCCGGCAAGCGCCGCTCCGGCGCAGCCCGCGCCGGAGACGCAAACAACCCAGCCCGCCTCAAAGAACGCGCATGTTCAGGAAAAACCCGGTGCGGCGGCAAGCGAAGCGTCAAAAGAGCAGCGGAACAATCAAATTGCAAACCGCAAAGACAGAACTTCCGGGTTTCGCCCGCGCCCGGACGGGCAAAGGCAGCATCAATCCGACGACGCGTACCGGCATAAAGATCACGGCCAAACGGACCAACGCAGCCAGAGGGGCAATTTTGGCCGCCGCCACGGCGGAAAGTCGCAGGATCGCCCGGGACAACATTTGGCTATTCCGCCTGCGCCCGTAACAGGGAAAGCCGACGGCAGGCAAAAGCAAGCGGCGGGCGGCAAGCCGCAGGCCGGGCAAAAGGCATTTGCCGGAGCGGATTTTGCCGGCAAGGCGAAAAACAACCGCAAGGCGAAAGCCGCGGATAAATGGTACGAAGACGGCAAAGGCGGGGCGTCCAAAGCCAACAGACAGTTCGGCAAAGGCAAAAACAAGGGGAACGATAAGCAACAACGGGATAAAGTCGATACGGCGCCGAAAAAAATCATTGTCCGCGGCACGATGACCGTTGGAGAATTGGCGAGCGCTTTGCACAGGGAAGCTTCGGAGATTATCAAAAAGCTGTTGTTCCTGGGCGTGATGGCGACGATCAATCAGGAAATTGATCTGGATACAATCCAATTGATTGCCGATGAATTCAACGTGGAAGTCGAGATCAAACTGCCTGTCGAAGAAGACAACTTCGAGACGGTGGAAGAGACGGATGATCCGGCGGATCTGGAAGAACGTCCGCCAGTTGTTACGATTATGGGCCATGTCGACCACGGCAAAACAACCCTATTGGATGCGATTCGCCATACGCGGGTAACCGAAGGGGAAGCGGGCGGCATTACCCAGCACATCGGCGCTTATCAAGTGGAGATAAACGGCAAACGCATCACGTTTCTCGACACTCCCGGCCACGAAGCGTTTACGACCATGCGCGCAAGAGGAGCGCAGGTTACCGATATTACGGTGCTTGTCGTCGCCGCCGACGACGGCGTGATGCCGCAAACGGTGGAAGCGATCAACCACGCCAAGGCGGCCAATGTTCCGATTATCGTGGCCGTCAACAAAATTGACAAGCCGGGCGCAAATCCCGACCGCATCAAACAAGAACTGACCGAACACGGGCTTGTTCCGGAAGAATGGGGCGGCGATACGATTTTTGTCAACATTTCCGCAAAACAAAAAATCGGGCTGGATTCTCTTCTGGAAATGATCTTGCTCGTTGCGGAAGTACAGGAATTTAAGGCCAATCCCAACAAGCGCGCCCGCGGCACCGTGATCGAAGCGGAGCTTGACAAAGGGCGCGGCCCGGTGGCGCGCGTATTGGTGCAGCACGGCACGCTCAAAATCGGCGACGCCTTTGTTGCCGGCGTCTGTTTCGGGCGCGTCCGCGCCATGGTCAACGATAAAGGACGCAGGGTGAAAGAAGCGGGGCCGTCCATGCCGGTTGAACTCACCGGCCTGACGGAAGTGCCGCAAGCCGGCGATCCGTTCATGGTCTTCGAGGACGAGCGCAAGGCGCGCGCGATCGCCGAAAGAAGGGCCAGCAAGCATCGGTTGAGCGAGCTTCGTTCCAACAAGCGCGTCACCCTGGATGATCTTTATACGCATATTAAAGAAGGCGAAATGAAGGAACTGAACATTATTATCAAGGCGGATGTGCAGGGTTCGGCGGAAGCGCTGAAAGGCTCGCTGGAAAAAATCAATGTCGAAGGCGTGCGCGTGAACATCATCCATTCCGGCGTAGGCGCGATCACCGAATCAGATATTATTCTGGCGTCCGCGTCGAATGCGATTATTATCGGTTTCAACGTAAGGCCCGAACCCGCGGCCAAAGTAACCGCCGAGCACGAACATGTCGATATTCGCCTGCACCGGATCATTTACAATGTAATCGACGAAATCGAATCGGCAATGAAAGGCATGCTCGATCCGGAATACAAGGAAAACATTATTGGGCATGCGGAAGTGCGCAATGTATTCAAAATCAGCCGGATCGGCACCATTGCCGGATGCATGGTCACATCGGGCAAAATCACCCGGAATGCCGAAGCGCGCTTGATCCGCGACGGCGTAGTCATTTACGAAGGGAATGTCGAATCGCTTAAACGGTTCAAGGATGACGCCAGAGAAGTGGCGCAGGGATACGAATGCGGTATTTCTCTCACCGATTACAACGATATTAAAGAAGGAGACATCATCGAGGCATTCGTGATGGAAACTGTTGAGAGGTGAGCGGGATATGGTCAAGTTTCGAACGGGCAGAGTAGGCGAACAAATCAAAAAAGAAATCAGCCGGATTTTGCAAACGGAATTCAAGGACCCGCGGATTGGATTTGTTACGGTTACCGGCGTGGAAGTAACGAACGATCTGTCGCAAGCAACCGTCTATTTGAGCGTTTTGGGATCGCCGGAACAAAAAGAAGAATCGCTTCGCGCCTTGTCCAAAGGCATGGGGTTTCTCCGCTCGGAAGTCGGCAAGCGCGTCCGGTTGCGGCATACCCCGGAGCTTATGTTCAAGTTTGACACATCCATTGAATACGGCAGCAAAATCGACCATCTCCTGAAGCAGATTCAAAATGAGGAGCACGGCAAATGAGTGTTAGCGCGGCGAATCGCAAACCGAATCATGAACAGCCGTTTTTGGCGGCAAAACAATTCATTCTGGATCATGACGATTTTCTCGTAGTTTCGCATGTGCAGCCGGACGGTGACGCCGCCAGTTCCACATGCGCGATGGGCTGGATGCTGCACAAGTTGGGCAAACGCTTTGTGATGATGAACGAAGAAAAGCTGCCGGAAAAGTTCCTTTATCTGTGGGGAAGCAGTGAAGTCGCAAGCTTTCAGCCGAATTTGGCAAACCGCAAATTCGCTTGTGTCATTACGGTTGACTGTGCCGATAAAGCGCGGGTTGGGCGGGTTTCGGAACTGTTTGCCAAGGACGCGAAAATTTTGAATATCGATCACCATGCCACCAACGATCGCTTTGGCGATATCGCTGCCGTTTTGCCGGAAGCGGCGGCGACCGCGGAAATTTTGCATGACTTTGCCAAGCTTTTTTCGTTCACCTGGGACAAAAGCTTCGCCGAATGCATCTACACCGGCATTTTGACCGATACCGGCGGTTTTCGATATTCCAACACATCGCCCAAAGTGATGGAAATGGCGGCAGCGCTGTTGTCGTATGGCGTAAAAGGCCACGAATTGGCCGAGCGCTTGCTGGAAAAACTGACGATGCCGCATATCCGCCTTTTGCGCTGTGCCTTGAACAGCTTGCAATTTTATGCCGGAGGACGAATCGGGGCGATTCAGATTTCGCTTGCCGACTTGACCGAGTCGCAAGCGAAGCAGGAAGATTTTGAAGGAATCGTCAACTATCCCGTGCGCATCGACGGCGTCGATATCGGCCTTCTGTTCCGCGAAACGGCGGACGGAAAAGTGAAAGTGTCGTTTCGTTCGACCGCCAACGCCGATGTGGCGGAAATCGCCCAACAGTTTGGCGGCGGCGGCCATGCGCGGGCGGCCGGCGCGACGGTCATGCTGCCGCTTGCGGAAGCCGTGCGGCAAGTCGTCGCCGTTGCCGAAAGGGTGCTTGCATGAAACAGGGCATTGAAGGAGTCATTCCGGTGTGGAAGCCTTCCGGATGGACGTCGCATGACGTCGTGGCGAAGGCGAGGCGCATTTTACGGCAAAAAAAAATCGGGCACACGGGCACACTGGATCCGCAAGCGACCGGTGTGCTTCCGTTATGCGTCGGGCGGGCAACCCGATTCGTCGAATATTTGCAGGAACTCCCGAAGGAATACCGCGCAAAGCTGATTATCGGCTATGCCACCGATACGGAAGACATAACGGGCAACGTAATCGAACAGGCGGAGTCCGTGCAATTGTCGGCCGCGCAAATCGAACAGGCGTTACGGTCGTTTCACGGAACGATTCGGCAAGTGCCGCCGATGTATTCGGCGCTTAAAATAAACGGGAAGAAGCTGTATGAACTTGCCCGCGAAGGAAAAACAGTTGAACGAAAACCGCGCCTGGTTGAAATATACCGGATTGACATGGTTGAGATGGATTTGCAAAGGCGTTATCCGGAAATCACGTTTGCCGTAACCTGTTCGAAAGGCACCTACATCCGCACGCTTTGCAAAGATATCGGACAAGCGCTTGGATATCCGGCCGTTATGGCCGATCTGGTGCGCACCATGACAGCGAATTTTCGCTCCGAACAATGTGTAACGCTCGGTCGTTTGGCTGAACTTGCCGAGGCGGGAGCGGCGCAAACGATTACGGTTCCGCCGGATCAGGCGATTGGCCATATGCCGGCCGTTATGGTTAGGCAAACGCACGCCGCAAAAGCGTTGTCCGGGCAAAAGATATCGTTTTCCGCATGTTCCAAAGTGCCGAACGGCAGCGTACTCGTTCGTCTTTATGACGAAGCGAACACGTTTCTCGGCGTATTCCAAACGAGTCCGGGCGATTCTTGCATGCAACCGGTAAAAGTTTTTCAGTAAAAGCAGGTGTCGACATGAACGTAATCCGTTTTCAATACCCGTTTTCCCCCGAACAATTGGATATTCCCGCAACAGGCCAAGTGCTGGCGGTCGGTTTTTTCGACGGCGTGCATCGCGGCCATCAAAAATTGTTGCGCGATAGCGTTCACCTGGCGAAAGCCAAAGGAATTCCCGCATCCGTGCTCACGTTTGATCCGCATCCGCGGGAAGTATTGCGAACTGTCGCCAATGCCAAATACATAACCCCGCTTGCCGAAAAATTGCGCTGTTTTCGTGAACTTAAGCTGGATCGGACGTATATCCTCGCGTTTGACCGGGGATTGTCCCAGCTTGCGCCGCGCGCATTCATCGATAAGGTGATCATTCCCTTGCGCGCGAGCCACCTTGTTGTCGGGTTCAATTTTACGTTCGGCCATCTGGGGCGCGGCACGGCCGAAACGTTGCGGGAAGAGGCGGAAGGCCGCTATCAGGTTAACGTCGTCAGGCCGTTTCACGTGGACGGGGATCGCGTCAGCAGCACGCTGATTCGCGAACTGATGCACGAAGGCAGCATTGCCCGCGTCAATGAATTGCTGGGACGCCCTTACCGGATTGTTGGGCGAGTGGTTGCCGGCGAGGGGCGCGGCCGCACGTTGGGAATCCCGACAGCCAATTTGCGGCCGACCGATCCGTATTTCATTCCCGCCCGCGGCGTCTATGCCGTGCGCGCCATGCACGGGGACAAGCGTTACGAAGGCGTGATGAATATTGGCGTCAAGCCGACTTTTCATGATACGGAAGCGCAGGCTTTGGAAGTGCATTTGCTTGATTTTTCCGGCGATTTATACGGCGAGGAACTTAAGGTCGAAATCATCGACCGTTTGCGTTCCGAACGAAAGTTTGCTTCCGCCGAAGCGTTGGTCAAGCAAATCCATGAGGATATCATAAACGCCAGAAGCGCTTTGGAGCGCCCGAATTCGTATTAACTGCGGCGGAAACCGCAAAAAATGTTGTTTCAATATGGACACTATGATATACTATTTCTCGTTGCCGATCGACATTTCGGCGTTTAGCCGCGGCTTGGAATGCCGATAACTCCAACGGATTCTCGGCTGCAGGCGGTCCATTCGAATTTAAGGAGGTGAACGGGATGGCAATTTCGCAGGAACGCAAACAAGAGTTGATACAAACTTACAAGACGCACGAAACGGACACGGGGTCCCCGGAGGTGCAAATCGCTATCCTGACCGAGAGCATTGAAAAACTGACGGAACATCTGCGCTTGCACAAAAAAGACCATCACTCCCGTCGCGGGTTGTTGAAAATGGTCGGTCAGCGCCGCAAACTGTTGACGTATTTGAAAAACAAAGATGTGAACCGGTACAGTTCTTTGATCGAAAAGCTTGGCTTGAGGAGATAACGGTTTTCCGCCAGCAACCAGGTTGTCGGGCCCTTGACGAAAACGGGCCTGAAACATGGTTGCTTTTTATCATTGAAGCGATGGAGCAGGAAATACTATACGCAATGCCGAAAAAGTTTTGCGTAGGAAGTTTCGCAAATCGATTGCAGACGATGCAGCTTCCTGACGGAAGCATTTAGGAGGGAGTACATATTGGATAAAGTGGAAATGAACCTGGCCGGCAGGCCGTTGATTTTGGAAACGGGCCGGTTGGCCAAACAGGCGAACGCGGCAGTGACGGTGCGCTATGGCGACACTGTCGTGCTTTGTACGGTCACGGCTTCGCCGGAGCCGAAAGATCTGGACTTTTTTCCGTTGACGGTCAACTATGAAGAACGGCTGTACGCGGTCGGGAAAATTCCGGGAGGCTTCATCAAACGTGAAGGAAGGCCAAGTCAGAAAGCCATTCTGGCCAGCCGCCTGACAGACAGACCGATTCGTCCGCTCTTTCCGGATGGATTCCGCAACGACGTGCAAATTGTCGATCTCGTGCTGAGCGTGGATCAGGATTGCTCGCCGGAAATTGCCGCGATGATTGGCACATCGGCGGCGCTCAGCATTTCCGATATACCGTTTAAAGGGCCGATCGGCGGCGTCATTGTCGGCCGGGTTGACGGGCAATTCGTCATCAATCCGACGGTGGAACAGGCAAAGGTGAGCGATATTTTCGCTGTTGTCGCCGGAACGAAAGATGCCGTGATGATGGTTGAAGCCGAAGCCAACGAAGTGCCGGAAGATGTCATGCTGGAAGCGATCATGTTCGGGCATGAGGAAGTCAAGAAAATTGTCGCAATGCAGGAAGAACTGGTGGCAATCGCGGGCAAACCGAAAATGGAAGTAAAACTGCATGAGATAAACCCCGAGATAAACCGGACAGTGCGCGAATTTGCCAAGGACCGGCTTATCGCGGCCATCCGCATACCGGAAAAGCAAGCAAGGCAAGATGCGATTGACGCCATCAACGCGGAGGCGATCGAGCATTTTACGGAAACATATCCGGAAGAGCTCGCTGATGTAAAAGAAGTGCTGCATGATATCGTGAAAGAAGAAGTGCGCCGCTTGATCACCCACGAAAAAATCCGCCCGGACGGCAGAGCGTTGACGGAAATTCGCCCGATCGAATGCGATGTCAGCCTGCTGCCGCGCACACATGGTTCCGGCCTGTTTACGCGCGGACAAACCCAGGCTTTAAGCGTTTGCACGTTGGGGGCGCTCGGTGATGTGCAAATTTTGGACGGACTGGATTTGGAAGAATCAAAACGGTTTATGCACCACTACAATTTCCCGCCGTTTTCCGTCGGCGAAGCAAGGCCGCTGCGCGCTCCGGGCCGCCGCGAGATCGGTCACGGCGCATTGGGCGAACGGGCGCTGGAGAAAGTGATTCCGCCGGAATCGGAATTTCCTTACACCATTCGGCTTGTTTCCGAAGTGTTGGAATCGAACGGCTCCACCTCGCAAGCGAGCATTTGCGCCAGCACGATGGCCTTGATGGATGCGGGCGTGCCGATTAAAGCGCCGGTAGCAGGCATCGCGATGGGACTGATCAAAGACGGCGAACATTTTTCCATCCTGACCGACATTCAGGGCATGGAAGACCATCTGGGCGATATGGACTTTAAAGTCGCCGGAACCGCCGCGGGCGTCACCGCGATTCAGATGGACATCAAAATCGACGGCATCAACCGTGAAATACTCAAGCAAGCGTTGCAGCAGGCGCACGAAGGCAGAATGTTCATTTTGCAAAAAATGCTGCAGTGCATCGACAAGCCGCGGGCGAATTTGTCGCCGTATGCGCCCAAAATCATCACAATCCAGATTAACCCTGATAAAATCCGTGAAGTGATCGGTCCGGGAGGAAAGGTCATCAACAAGATCATTGACGATACCGGCGTAAAAATCGATATCGAACAGGACGGTCGCGTATTCATCGCATCTCCGGACAGCGAGAAAAACGAAAAAGCGCGCAAGCTGATCGAGAATATCGTGCGCGAGGTCGTTGTCGGCGAAACGTATCTCGGAACGGTCAAACGGATTGAAAAATTCGGCGCCTTTGTCGAGATCCTGCCCGGCAAAGAAGGTCTGGTCCATATTTCGCAAATCTCGCCGGAGCGCATTGCCAAAGTCGAGGACGTTTTATCGCTTGGCGATACGATCACGGTTAAGGTGACGGAAATCGATGCGCAGGGCCGTGTGAACTTGTCGCGCAAGGCCGTGTTAGCGGCGCAAAATCGCAGCAATTGAAAAATTGCCAGGAAAATCGCATCTTTGCACGCAAAAGAGCCAGAGTTCGTTCTGTCTCTTTTTTCATTGTTCTAACGGGTGCGGCAATTTCATACATATGAGGACAAACCGCCTGCGGAGGGACGAGGCGAATGCCGCTCAAAAAACTTGCCGTGTACACTTTGGGCACGATCTTTCTTGTTTGGTTGTTTGCCCAGATCGGGTCGGTGAACGCGTTTATCAAGACAGTCAAAATGCTGGCGTACCGCGAGCAGGGGGAGCTTTTGCGATACGGCGGCGCATCCGGGACAGCGCCGATTACGAAAAAACAAAAAGAGGAGTTGTACAACCGGATTGAACAGGCGGCGAAAGCGCACAGGCAAGCCCCGATCAACGCCAAAATCGACCGCGTATGGAAGGCGATACCCGGCCTTAACGGGCGCGAGGTGGATGTTGAAAAAACGTATAAGCTTGCGCTTGACCGCGGGGAAACGGAGCCGATTTCGTTTGTGTACCGGGAAATTCCGCCGCGGATTAGCCTTGACGATCTGCCGCCCAACCCGATTTACCGGGGAAATCCGCATAAGCCGATGGTCGCCCTTATGGTCAATGTCGCTTGGGGCAACGAATATATTGCGCCGCTGCTTAGAACGCTTGCGGATGCGAACGTGCGCGCCACTTTTTTTCTCGACGGAACCTGGTTATCGAAAAACGAAAGAACCGCCCGGGAAATGTTGCGGCAAGGGCATGAATTGTCCAATCACGGCTATTCGCATAAAAATATGAGCAAGCTTGCGGCTGCGCAAGCGGAATATGAAATTGTGCGGACGGAACAATTGCTGAGCGGTCTGGGCGTAAAAAATGCGCTGTTCGCCCCGCCATCCGGCGATTTCTCGGCGGAAACGGTGCAACTCGCCGCCAAACACGGGTTGAAGACAATCTTGTGGACGCTTGATACGGTCGACTGGAAAAACCCCGCGCCGGAAACGATCATTCGCAAAATTACGCGCGGGCTGGAGCCCGGTTCGCTAATCTTGCTGCACCCGACCGCCGCGTCGGCCAAAGCGCTGCCTGAACTGATCCAAAACATCAAAAACAAAGGCTTGGTAATCGGCACGGTCAGCGATCTGATTTCGCCGCGGCGCGTGCCCGAAGTTGAGGCGCCAATCGATTTTTGATAGTATGGTAATGATATACGCAGATTAGGGGGACGCCTGTGGAAAAGACAGTATTGTCTAATGGGCTTCGCATCGTGTACGAGAAAATTCCCGGGGCGCGCTCCGTATCATTCGGCATTTGGGTAAAAAACGGTTCGCGAAATGAAACGCTTAAAAACAACGGGATCTCGCATTTTATCGAACATATGTTGTTTAAAGGCACGCCGCGGCGCAGTGCGGCTGAAATCGCCGAAATATTCGACCGTTTGGGCGGCAATGTAAATGCCTTTACCGCCAAAGAATATACGTGTTACTACGCAAAAGTGCTGGATGAGCATCTGCCGATCGCGGTGGATGTTCTTGCCGACATGTTTTTTCATTCCGAGTTTGCCGAAAGCGAAATTGAAAAAGAGAAAAACGTCATCATCGAAGAGATTTCCATGTATGAGGATACGCCGGATGATTTGGTGCACGATCTTGCCGCCAAAGCGGCTTACGGCGCCCATCCGCTCGGATTTTCCATCCTCGGGAGCGCGGAAAATCTGCATGCGTTTCGGCCGGAGGATTTATTTTCCTACATGCGGAACACTTACACGGTAGACAACACGGTTATCAGCATGGCCGGCAATGTCGACAAGGAGACGCTTCAGCTCATGAATCGGCATTTCGGCGACTTTATGCGGCGCGGCACGAGCGAACATACGGTATCTCCCGAATATCGCGGAGATTATATCGCGTATGCGAAAAAGACGGAGCAAAATCATTTGTGCCTGTCATTGCCCGGCTGTTCGGCGGACGATCCGCTGCTGTATGCCATGATCTTGCTTAACAACGCCGTCGGCGGCGGCATGAGTTCGCGGTTGTTTCAGGAAATACGCGAGAAGCGCGGTCTGGCATATTCGATTTATTCGTATCATTCGTCGTTTGTCGACAGCGGCCTGTTTACCATTTATGCGGGAACGGCTCCCAGGCAAACGGAGGAAGTATTAAAGCTTGTGCTTGCCGTCATGGATGAAATCCGCGCCCACGGGCTCACCGAAAAGGAATTGGCGCAGGGCAAGGAGCAAATGAAAGGCAGTTTGATTTTAGGCCTGGAAAGCGCCTCCAGCCGGATGAACCGACTGGGCAAAAACGAACTGCTGCTTGGCGAGCATATGACATTGGATGAACTGATCACGAAAATTCAGGGCGTTACAATGGATGATATCAGGCAACTGATCGACCGTCTGTTTGCCGATCCGTATTCCGCATCGATTGTCGGCGAGACGGGAGCAGCGGCGGAAAAATGGAGGAGATTGATATGTCGTACCTAGTCCAATTAAAGCGGCTTCCCGGCAATGAAGATATACATGCGCCGGCGCGCATGTCGGAAGGCGCAAGCGGTTATGATTTGTACGCGGCTGTGGCGGAGCCGGTTGTCATCGGGCCGGGGGAGCGGGCGCTGATCCCGACCGGTTATGCAATTGCCATGCCGCCGGGCCTTGAGGCGCAAATTCGTCCGCGCAGCGGACTGGCGCTGAAGAACGGCATTTCCATGGTCAATGCGCCGGGAACGATCGACGCCGACTACCGCGGCGAAATTAAAGTGATCGTAATTAACCACGGCAATGAGCCGTTTACGGTAAAACGCAATGAGCGGATCGCGCAAATGGTTTTCCAGGTCGTCCCGCAAGTCGATCTTTGTCCGGTTGACGAATTGGATGAGACAGCACGAGGCGCCGGGGGATTCGGCCATACCGGGAAATAAATGGCGCAAATTACCCATGCACACCGCTAAATGGGTGGATTACCTCCCTGCGCAACGCAGCGTTGCCCTCGCCACCCAGCGCTAACGGACGCTGCAGAGGCTATTTGCCGTAAAAAGGCTGATTCGAAATTTTAACGTACGCCACAGCGGCTATTTGTCGTTTCCGTGCCCGAATATCAGGAAACATGCCAGAATAGGCTCTGTCACGACCGTTAGAATAATAAAGCGGGCCATTTGCGCAATATAAGCTCTCCTACGTCCGTTAAAATATTGGGGCCGGCAAACAAAATGAGATTCCAGGCAAAAAAGGCCGCCAGCCGACAATCCGACCGGGTTTTTGTTGGCAAACTGTGCCATACTTAAATTTCGCCTCCCCATTTGGGGCGGCCTTTTTTTATGTAAACGAAACTTCCCGACATTGCTCACCACCAAATAGGCGACGGCATAAGTTATACTAAAAAGCGGCCTTGGGGAAATGAGGGACGCTCGCTGGTCCAACTGTTGAAACGGTGTTGGGAAGGAGGTTTTCCTGCATGTTGACCGGCACGCAAATTGCCATTGTTGGCGGTGACGCAAGGCAAATCGAAGTGATCAACAAATTTTCCGATATGGATGCCAATGTGCTGTTGATGGGGTTTGACGATTTGCAGATCAACATGGGCGGCGTACGCAAAGTAGAAATGTCGCCGGCTCATTTTGCCTCCCTCGATGCTGTCGTCCTGCCTGCCGTTGGCTCGGATGATACGGGGATCGTAAGCACCATTTTTTCATCCGAAACACTGAAAATCACGGAATCCCACATTGCCAGCCTCCCCGGACATGCCAAAATTTATACCGGATTGGCGAAGCCTTATCTTCGGCAAATTTGCGAAAAAGAAAATGTCGATCTTGTCGAATTGTTCGAGCAAGATGATGTGGCCATATACAATTCCATTCCGACCGCCGAAGGCGCTATAATGATGGCCATTCAAAATACGGATATCACGATCCACGGAGCAGTGAGCATGGTGCTGGGATTGGGCAGAACAGGCATGACGCTATCGCGCCTTTTGCAGGGAATGGGCGCAAAGGTGAAGGTTGGGGTGCGCCGCAAAGAGCATTTTGCACGGGCAATGGAAATGGGCTTCAAGCCGTTTTTCCTGCAAGACTTGGGGAAAGAAGCAGCCGAAATTGACTTGCTTTTTAATACAATTCCTACTATGATAGTCACATCACAGGTTATTGCCAACATCCCTCATCAGGCGCTCATTATCGATCTGGCTTCCAAGCCGGGAGGCACGGATTTTCGTTATGCGGAAAAAAGAGGCATTAAAGCTCTTTTGGCTCCCAGCTTGCCCGGAATCGTCGCACCCAAAACGGCGGGGCGCATCATTGCCAACGTGTTGTTTGACATGATCTTGGAAGATTCCAGGAAGCGGAGGGATGAGCAATGAGCTGGAACGGGACGACGGTAGGTTTTGCTCTATCCGGATCACATTGCACGTTTGCGGAAGTGATGCCCCAAATCAAGCGGTTTGTGGAATCGGGCGCCAATGTGGTACCAATTGCTTCATATACACTTATGACTACGGATACTAGATTCGGGAAATCGGAAGATTGGCAAAAACAGTTGAAAGAAATAACGGGTAATGATATTATTTCTTCAATTGTTGATGCGGAGCCGCTTGGTCCTAAAAAACTGCTCGATGTGCTGGTCATTGCGCCGTGCACGGGCAATACGACGAGCCGGTTGGCCAACGCGATTACCGATACCCCGGTGCTGATGGCGGCTAAAGCGCAAATGCGCAACCAGCGGCCTGTGGTGCTGGCGATTTCTACAAATGACGGATTGGGGCTTAATGCCGCCAACATCGCCAAATTATTGGTGGCAAAATATATTTATTTCGTGCCGTTTGGGCAGGACGCACCCGACAAAAAACCGAATTCGCTCGTAGCCAGAATGGATTTGATCGTCGAAACCTGTGCGGAGGCGTTGTCCGGGAGACAACTTCAGCCGATGATCATCGAACGGTTTCGCTACAATTCGGCGGTGTGACTGTTTTTTAGCGACGCATTCATTATTTTTAAGAGGAGTAGGGGCATATGTCGACGCAAAAATTGGTAAACGTTGCTGTGGTGGGCGCTACTGGTGCTGTTGGGCAACAAATTTTAAAATTGTTGGAAGAGCGGAATTTTCCGCTTAAAAATTTGAAACTGTTGGCCTCAGCCAATTCCGCCGGAAAAAAAGTCGCATTCAAAGGACAGCAACTAACGGTGGAAGAAGCTACTCCGGAAAGTTTCGCAGGTGTCGAGATCGCGCTGTTCAGCGCCGGCGGAGACAGAAGCAAATGGCTGGTGCCGCATGCCGTTGCCGCGGGCGCCGTATGCATCGACAATACAAGCGCGTTTCGGATGGATCCGGAAACTCCGCTCGTGGTCCCGGAAGTAAACCCGGAAAAAATCAAGGAGCATAAAGGAGTTATCGCCAACCCGAACTGTTCCACGATTCAGATGGTCGCCGCGTTGAAGCCGCTGTATGACCGCTACGGCTTTAAACGCGTCATTGTTTCAACTTATCAGGCCGTATCCGGCGCCGGGGCCAAGGCGATCGCCGAAACGCTTGCGCAATCGCGCCGGGTTTTGGACGAAAAACCCGCCGATCCGCAAATTTTGCCGGTTTCATCTTTGCCGGTAAAACACCAAATCGCGTTCAACGCGATTCCGCAAATTGACAAGTTTCAGGACAACGGCTTTACGTTTGAAGAAATGAAAATGGTGAACGAGACGAAAAAAATCATCGGCGACGAAAACATTGAAGTTACCGCAACGTGCGTGCGCATTCCGGTTCTGTACGGCCATTCCGAATCGGTGTATGTCGAGTTGAACGATGAATTTGATCTCGAAGAGGTAAGATCATTATTGGCGAATGCGCCCGGCGTCGTTGTCATCGATGATCCCGCCAGCCAGCAGTATCCGCTGGCTACAGACGCGGCAGGCAAGT
Organism: Bacilli bacterium; assembly: GCA_036381315.1. NCBI lineage: Bacteria > Bacillati > Bacillota > Bacilli > Bacilli bacterium. The sequence goes on from DASVDB010000160.1 coordinate 14,995, forward strand.
TGGAAGTGTTTGTCGGCCGGCTGCGGAAAGATTTGTTCAATCCGAAGGCGCTCAATATGTGGATTGTTTCGGATAACCTGTTGAAAGGCGCGGCTTGGAACGCTGTGCAAATCGCCGAATATATCGTCGCCGGCAAAGCCGCATCGTAACAGGTTCTTTTCGGAGCGAAAGCACGTGCGCAATATAGCTGCGCAATCGCTTGCGAAGCCGGATTGTCTTGCAACACGTTGAAGTCTGGGGGGCATATAAATGAGTTATGGAAAAATTGTAACGGCCATGGTTACGCCTTTTGACGGGCAATTGCGGATTAACTGGGATGAAACCGGCAGATTGGTTGATTATTTGATTGCCGAACAAGGCACCGACAGCATCGTCGTATCCGGTACAACCGGGGAGTCGCCGACTTTAACCGACGAAGAAAAGCTCGAACTGTTTCGGTTTGTGGTGAAACGCGCTGCCGGACGCTGCAAAATTATCGCGGGAACTGGCAGCAATAATACGGCGCATTCCATCCATTTGACACGGGAAGCGGAAAAGTGCGGCGTCGATGCGGCGTTGTTGGTTGCGCCTTATTACAACAAGCCTGATCAGGAAGGCCTATACCGCCATTTCAAAGCGATTGCGGAAAAAACTTCGTTGCCGATAATGCTGTACAACATTCCCGGACGCAGCATCGTGCAAATTCATACGGAAACCATTTTGCGTCTTGCGGAAATTGAAAACATCGTGGCGATCAAAGAATGCGGCCCGTTGGACCATATTGCCGAACTTTACGGCAAAGCGCCGGAACATTTCCTCATTTACAGCGGCGACGATTCCGCCCTGCTTCCCGTTTTGTCCATTGGCGGAGTGGGAATTGTAAGCGTTGCTAGCCATGTGATCGGGCGCCGGATGCGCGTCATGATCGAGGCGTTTTTCGCGGGCGATTACACGAAAGCGGCGAAACTGCATGCGGAATTGCTGCCGATTTTCAAAGGATTGTTTGTGACGCCAAGTCCGGGGCCTGTCAAAGCCGCCTTGAAACTGCACGGGATTGAGGCCGGGGAAGTGCGTCTGCCCTTGGTGATGCCGAACGAAGACAAATTGCGGCAGATCGCGGCTTTGTTTCACCGGCCATAACAAACGAATTTGTTGGATGTCTGCTCAATTCCGATCGATGCCGACCCCCCGGCATCGGTTTTATTGTGTGTGGGCAAAATATGCCTGAACATCCCGCGACTTGTGCGACAATCGGCTGATCATGTATAATGGATTGCAAACGATTGGTTCGGGTTTTGCTTTTTAAGTCGTGGGGAATGTGCGGATATATTTCGTCTAACACTTCGATTCTGCAAACGTACGAAGCCGATATCGAAAAAATATAAGGAGGAAACCACTTGTCCAAAAAGAACGTGGAAAAGCTGTCCATTTTCGCCTTGGGCGGCGTAGGCGAAATTGGCAAAAACATGTATGTTATTCAGTATGCCAATGATATTGTTGTCGTTGATTCCGGCTTGAAATTTCCGGAAGAGGAAATGCTCGGCGTTGATATCGTAATCCCCGATATTACGTACTTGCTGGAAAATCGGGACAAAGTAAGGGGCATTTTACTAACTCACGGACACGAAGACCACATCGGCGGGTTGCCGTATGTGTTGAAAAGTTTGAATGTGCCGGTATATGGCACCAAATTAACGCTTGGCCTAGTTGAAAGTAAACTTAAGGAAGCGGGTTTGCTGGGCGAAACGAAGCGCATTTTGATTACGGCCGATTCGGTCGTTCAATTGGGCTGCATTACCGCAACGTTTTTCCGCACCAATCACAGCATACCGGACTCCGTCGGGATTTGTCTCGAGACGCCGGAGGGCATCGTCGTGCATACCGGCGACTTTAAATTTGATCATACGCCGGTGAATGACCAATTCGCCGATTTGCACAGGATGGGGGAAATCGGCAAAAGAGGCGTGCTGGCGCTGTTGTCCGACAGCACGAACGCGGAACGTCCGGGCTTTACCGGTTCGGAGCGAACGGTCGGCGCGGAACTGGAAGAAGTGTTCCGCAAAGCGAAACAGCGCGTTGTCGTCGCCACCTTCGCCTCAAACGTACACCGGATCCAACAGGTTGTCGAGGCGGCCGCATCCACGGGCAGAAAGCTGACCGTCGTTGGGCGCAGCATGGTGAATGTCGTTACCATCGCTTCCGAACTCGGGTACTTGCACATTCCCGACGGTATGCTGATCGAGCCGGAAGAAGTCAACAAACTCGCGTCTGACCGCGTCGTTATTTTATCAACCGGCAGCCAGGGCGAACCGATGTCCGCACTTACCCGCATGGCGCGCGCCACGCACAAAAAAGTGGACATTATGCCCGGCGATACCGTCGTAATCGCCGCCACCCCGATTCCCGGCAATGAAAAATATGTGGGCCGTACGGTCGACGAGCTTTTCCGGTTGGGCGCCAACGTGATTTATGGCCCCGGCACGGTTTCCGGCGTGCATGTTTCGGGCCATGGAAGCCAGGAAGAATTGAAGCTGATGCTGAACTTTATGCGCCCGCAATATTTTATTCCGATTCACGGCGAGTACCGGATGTTGCGCCAACATGCGCGGCTGGCCGAATCGGTCGGAGTGCCGCGGGAGAACATCTTTATTATCGACAACGGGGATATTGTCGAGATTCAGGACGGGGTTGCCCGCAAAGGCGCCAAAGTGCAAGCCGGCAACGTGCTGATTGACGGCCTTGGCGTAGGCGATGTCGGAAACATCGTGCTGAGAGACCGCAAACTGCTCTCGCAGGACGGCATCCTGGTTGTCGTCGTCACGCTGAGCAAGCAGGACGGCAATATTTTATCCGGCCCCGACATTATTTCCAGAGGATTTGTTTATGTCCGCGAATCGGAAGGCTTGCTGGAAGAAGCAAACCGCATCGTAACCATGACGATGAACAAGCTGATGAGCGAAAATGTAAACGAATGGGCTTTGCTTAAAACGCATGTAAAAGAAGCGTTGGGCAGATTTCTTTATGAACAAACGAGGAGACGCCCGATGATCTTGCCGATCATTATGGAAGTTTGAAAAAGGCTTCCCGAATTTCGCAAGCCGGTATTTTGCAGGTATACTGCGGCACCTCAACAACCTGGCCGTTCCGATCCGGAACGGCTTTCGCATACATATACTAAATAGTTGGATTTTATCCAACTATTTGATTCTGTTAGCCTATTCCATCAAGCATTAGAAGGATTTCATCCAATTAATTATAGGTAAACTGCCCCATTTTCGGGTTTACTTGCAGAAATAAGTGGACGAAATCCACTTATTTCCGTTTATACGGTAAATCCGAACGCCGCATAAATCGCTCCCGCCAACCCATACTATACTGGACTAAACATGACGGGAGGATAACGGATTTGGGCGAAAACACGTTTCACAACGAGGCGCCGCCGGCGCCGGTACAGGACGAAAATGCGAAAGCGCAATCTGTCGACGCGATCCAGCAATTGGGCCAAACGAGCACGCCGGCGACCGACTCCAACATCTACTGCCTGACGATTATCGGGCAGGTTGAAGGGCATGTGGTGCTGCCGCCGCAAAACAAGACGACGAAATACGAGCATTTGATTCCGCAGTTGGTGGCTGCCGAGCAAAACCAGAAAATCGAAGGCGTGTTGGTGATACTGAATACCGTAGGCGGAGATGTCGAGGCGGGCTTGGCAATAGCGGAGTTGATCGCTTCGCTGTCCAAGCCGACGGTTACGCTGGTGCTGGGCGGCGGGCACAGCATCGGTGTGCCGATCGCGGTTGCCGCGCAGCATTCCTTTATCGCCGAGACGGCGACGATGACGATTCATCCGATCCGTTTAAACGGCATGGTCATTGGTGTTCCGCAAACGTTTGAATACCTGGAAAAAATGCAGGAGCGTGTCAACCGTTTCGTGGTCAATCATTCGCGTATCAGCGAAGAGAAACTGAAAGAATTGATGTTCAAAACGGGCGAATTGGCCAGAGATATCGGAACGACGGTGGTCGGCGCGGATGCGGTGAAGTACGGTCTCATTGACGCAATCGGCGGTATCGGCGAGGCGATCGCCGAATTGAACCGCCGCATTGAAGCGGCACGAGGCGATAACCCAATCGGCAAAACCGCGGGAGGGATCGTCCAGTGATTTTGTATACGCCTGTCCCGGCGGAATATGTTTTTCCGCAAAAAAACGATGAGCAGAAACCGTTGCAGGAAATCCAGGTGAACGGCGTCATCATGCAGGTGGAGCCGCTCTCGGCAAAACAAGCGAAAATCGTCAGGCTGATCAGCCCGAACCCGTCCGATTTTTTGAACCCCCGGTATGCCCCGGGGCAAATCATCGACTTTGCGCCGGTTTTTCACAACCGATAAAACGGACTCCCGTATTACTGCCATATGCCTCTTTCCCCATGTAATGGAATCCAATCCTGTGATATAATGTTGGACGGGGGTGTGGGCATTGGCGCGAAAACGCAAAAAATCCGCGAAACGGCATGCCGTGTTGAAATATGAAGTATACGGCATCCTCATGATCGTACTCTCCGTTATCTCCGTCGCCGGAAAGGGCCTGCTGCCCGGACTGGGCACGGTTGGCCGCAGCCTTAGCTATATCAACTTCTTTTTGCTGGGCAGATGGTATTTTGTCATCCCGATGTTTTTTATTTTCCTCGGATTTTTAACGATGACCCGCAAAAAGATGTCTCCATTGTGGCGGTACCGGCTTTCCGGTACATTCGTGTTTATTTGGGCGCTTGCGATTTTTACCCATTTGCAGCTTATCGAGCTTATGTTTCCGAAAGGGAATATCGCTTACGCGCAATTGTTTGCCGAGCCTTTTGACAATTTGCGGCAGCTGCTCGCTTCATCCCGTACGGAACTGGATGTGCGCATGTTCAAACAAAACCTGGGCGGCGGCATGATCGGAGCGATTTCAACCGTACTATTCGTTTATTTGTTCGGATCCACGGGCACGAGCCTGATCGATTATGCCTTGTTCGCCATCGGATTCATCTACATAACCGGGCTTTCTTATGTTGAGCTTGGCGGAAAAATCAAGCGTGCGGCCGCTTTTTTGGCCGGTTTATTGCTAAACAAGTTGGCGGCGTTTATCAAGCTGTTCCGCATCAAGCAATCAGCTTTGCAAAAACAACGGGATATCCGCCGGCGCACGACGATTACGCTGGCAACAGACGAAGATTTGAACGAAGAGACGCTTAGACCCCGGCATGCGGGGAAGTCCGTTTTCGGGCTGTTGCGGGAATTGCTGGCAAAAGATCAAAGCGACCCGCCTGAGCAAACGGAAAACAGCGACGCGGCCGATGACGGCGAGAATGTGACACACATTGCGCCGGTTCTTGCTGAAGCGGATTCGCGCGCCGACGCGGAGGAGTCCGATCTGCCGCGATTTCACGACAGCGCGGCGTATGCGGAAACAGAGCGTTACGGCGCGATTCCGCGGCATCAAGCGCACGATCACGGCGCCGCAGATGCTTCGCTTGACGAGGAAGCGGACAAGGTGGAGTTTTCCGGATCAAAACCGGGAAGAGACACGACCTACACGCTGCCGCCGTTTCATTTGCTGAACAAACCCGCTCCGGGGAAAAGCGGCGAACAGTTTGACTTCAAAAGCAACGCCCGCAAGCTGGAAGCCACGTTGGAAAGCTTTGGCGTACGCACGAAAGTGCTGGATATTGTAAAAGGACCCGCGGTGACCCGTTACGAAATTCAACCCGATGTCGGCGTGAAAGTAAGCCGCATCGTCAATCTGGCGGACGATATCGCGCTGGCGCTGGCGGCAAAAGATTTGCGCATGGAAGCGCCGATTCCGGGGAAATCGGCGATCGGCATCGAGGTGCCGAACTCGGAAATCTCCATGGTAACGATACGCGAAGTAATGGAAAGCGCGGCGTTCAACGAAGCCGAGTCGAAGCTGTCGATCGTGTTGGGCCGGGATATTTCCGGTGTCACAATCGTCGCCAATCTGGCGAAAATGCCGCATTTGCTTGTGGCCGGCGCAACCGGATCCGGCAAATCGGTGTGCATCAACGGCATGATCACGAGCATCTTATACAAGGCGAAACCGGATGAAGTAAAGTTTCTCATGATCGATCCGAAGATGGTGGAATTGAACGTTTACAACGGTATTCCCCACCTGCTCGCCCCCGTTGTCACTGATCCGCGCCGCGCTTCGCTGGCATTGAAAAAAGTTGTGCAGGAGATGGAAAAGCGCTACGAGCTGTTTTCCAAAACGGGTACGCGCAACATGGAAGGTTACAATGCGATCGCGGCGGAAATAGGGGAAGAAACGCTCCCGTATATTGTCGTCATCGTCGATGAATTGGCGGATTTGATGATGGTTGCGGCAAACGACGTGGAAGACGCCATCTGCCGCCTGGCGCAAATGGCGCGCGCCGCCGGCATTCATCTGATTATCGCCACCCAGCGTCCGTCCGTCGACGTCATCACCGGATTGATCAAAGCCAACATCCCTTCGCGTATCGCCTTCGGTGTTTCTTCGCAAGTGGATTCCCGCACAATACTGGATACGGCGGGCGCGGAAAAACTGCTGGGCAGAGGGGACATGTTGTTTTTGCCCGTTGGCGCGTCCAAGCCAATTCGCGTGCAAGGGGCGTTCGTATCGGATCACGAAGTGGAAGCGGTCGTGCAATTTGTCCGTTCGCAGGAACAAGCCTCTTATCGGGAAGAAATGGTGCCCGAGGTCGAGGAAACGGCGGAAGAGGCGCACGAACCGTTGGATGAATTGTTTAACCAGGCGGTGCAAATTGTGCTGGAAGCCAGACAAGCCTCCGTTTCGCTGTTGCAGCGCAGGCTGCGCATCGGCTATACACGGGCTGCCCGTTTGATCGACGCGATGGAAGCCTCCGGCATTGTGGGCCCCTATGAAGGGAGCAAACCACGAGAAGTGTTGATGACGCTGGAGCAATTTCAACGGGGAAGAATGAGTTCATAACGAATGCATATTGCCGTCCGGCTTTTCTCATAATATTGTCGAATTCCCTTATTAAAGCGAGTTCAGACAGAGAAAGGTTGGACAAAACATGCATAAACGGCTTGTTTGGATTACCGCAGCCATCATCTTGGTACTGCTTGGCGTTATGCAAATGAAAGCTTCGCTGCACGATGCAGGAGCATTCAGTCATACAACTCTCAAATACGGCTCAACGGGCGCGGATGTCCGGGAACTGCAAGGCCGGTTGCAGCATTTGGGGTATTACCGCGGGGATATCGACGGCGATTTTGGCTATGCCACTTTGCAGGCGGTCAAAACCTTTCAATGGAAATTCGGCATGAAGGTGGACGGCATTGTCGGCGCCAAAACCAAACTGAAATTGTGGAAGGCGACCAAAAACTGGCGGCCAGGCGCGGATATGGCGCGAGCGCAAGCGGCCGGCGGCCGGATGCTGGGAAACAGCAATTCGTTCGGTTTATCCGCCAATGATATGCGGATTATGGCCAACGCGGTGTACGGCGAGTCGCGCGGGGAACCGTTTTTGGGGCAGGTAGCGGTGGCGGCGGTCATTTTAAACCGGGTCAAATCACCCAAATTCCCCAACACGGTGCATGGCGTTATCTTTCAGCCCGGCGCTTTTACAGCCGTCTCGGACGGGCAAATATGGCTTACCCCCAACGAAACGTCGAGGCGGGCGGTGGAACTGGCGCTGCGCGGATTTGACCCGACCGGCGGCAGCATCTATTATTTCAATCCGGCAACGGCGACTTCCGGATGGATTTGGAGCAGACCGCAAGTGAAAAAAATCGGGAAGCATATTTTTTGCAAATAACGATAGATTGGAAAGCGGGTTCCCGGATGTGCCGGCGACCCGCTTTTTCGCTCAGGATTGGGAAAAAACGGCGAATCGTTTATAATGGTATAAGACTGTTTACGGAAAAGAAAGAGCACAATACGGGAGGAGAATCATCTTGCGGCCATTTCGTTTCGAGCGCGGCGCCGTCAGGCAAATCCGCATCCATGTGCTGCCGACCAGCCGCTTTAAAACTTTCGCGATCGCTTTGTTTATCGGCACGCCGCTTACGGAACTTAACGTTACGGCGACAGCGCTCATTCCGCATGTGCTGCGCCGGGGCAATGCGCTGTACCCCGAGACCAAGGCGTTCCGCGAACGGCTGGACGATCTGTACGGAGCCGGGTTCGGCTTTGATGTTTTTAAACGCGGCGACATGCAAGTCGTGCAATTTCGCATGGATGTAATCCATGACGCGTTTGTCGGCGGGGAAAAACGCCTGTTGGCGGAAGCGCTGGAATTTTTGGGCGCGACTGTTTGCCGACCCGCCGAGGAAAACGGACGCTTTATCACCAAATATGTTAAGGCGGAAAAAACGACGCTGCAAAACCGGCTCAGGGCGATCGTCAATGACAAAGCCCGGTACGCCGCGGAACGCTGCATCGCGGAAATGTTCGCAGGCCAGCCCTTTGGCTTAAGCGCGTACGGCAGAAGTACCGATTTGCCGGAAATGGACGCCGCTTCATTGTTTGCCCATTATTCGGATTTGCTTGAACATGCGGCCATGGATTTGTATGTCGTGGGTAATGTCGATCCGGAACAAGTAAGCAGCCTTGTCGAAAAATACTTTTGCCTGAAAAAATCATCGCCTGTAGGCTATGCGACGAATCCGGCGCATGCTGCGCGGCCGCAAATCAAAAAGGTGGTCGAAGAGATGGCGGTTACCCAGGGCAAATTGAATCTGGGACTTATCACGGGGATAACTTACGGAGATAAGCTGTACGTTCCGGCGCTTATGTACAACGGAATTTTGGGCGCGTATCCGCATTCCAAGCTGTTTCAAAACGTGCGGGAAAAAGCAAGCCTCGCCTATTACGCGGCTTCGCGCCTCGACGCCCATAAAGGGATCATGAACATTTTTTCCGGCATCGAGGTCCGCAATTACAAACAGGCTTTGCAAATTATCCGCGAGCAGCTGGCGGCAATGGAAGCGGGCGAGATCAGCGAAACGGAAATCAGCCAAACGCGGGCTATGCTGACAAATGCGCTGCGGGAAATTTGCGATTCCGCCTATGAAATGATCTCGTTCGACTTTAACAACCGCGTGGCGCATGTTGAGCGGAGCGTTCCGGAACTGCTCGACAGGCTGGCCGGCGTAACCGCCGCCGCTATCCAACAAGCGGCGCAGCAAGTGCGATTGGATACGGTTTATTTTTTGCGGGACGATCAAAAGGCGCAAGGAGGGAAGAACGTTGCAGAAACTTCCGTATGAACGCCTGCAAGAAACGTTATATTCCGAAACGTTGGCCAACGGGCTGACCGTGTATGTACTCCCGAAGCCGGGGTTCCAAAAAACGTACGCGACGTTTTCCGCCAAATTCGGCTCCATCGACAACCATTTTCAATCCGGCAATAAAGCAGCGTCCCGCGTGCCGGACGGAATCGCCCACTTCTTGGAACATAAACTGTTTGCCGAACCGACCGGGGACGTCTTCGCCACTTTTTCTGCGCAAGGCGCCGCCGCCAATGCGTTTACCAGCTTCGACCGGACGACTTATCTGTTTTCCGCAACCGGCAATATTGCAAAGAATCTGCAAACACTGCTTGATTTTGTGCAAAATCCGTATTTCACCGATGAAAATGTGGAAAAAGAAAAAGGGATTATCGGCCAGGAAATCAACATGTACCGGGATAATCCGGATTGGCGCAATTATTACGGCCTGGTTAAAGCGTTGTATCAGCAGCATCCGATCCGCATCGACATAGCCGGTTCGCTCGATTCGATCGCCAGCATCGACAAACAACTGCTATACGATTGCTACCACACGTTTTACCATCCCGCCAACATGCAACTGTTCATCGTCGGCGGCGTGGATGCCGCAGAGATCATCGAGCTCGTCAAAAAAAATCAGGAACGAAAGACTTTCGCCGCCGCGGAGAAGATCAACCGATATTTCCCGCAAGAGCCGGCAAACGTAAAGACGCGGGAAATTGTCGTACAATTGCCCGTCTCGCTGCCGAAATGTTTGCTCGGCATCAAGGAAGAGCCGCTTGCCGGCAATGGAAGCGATTTGTTAAAGCGGGAATGCGAAATGAAAGTGCTGCTGGATATGCTGTTTGGCGGAAGCTCCAGACTTTACCAGGAACTGTATGAAGACAATCTGATTTCCGATCAATTCGGTTACGAATACCAGTGCGCGCCGGGTTACGCATTCTCGGCTGTCGGCGGCGAAACGCGCGATCCGCATCTGTTGGTGGAACGAATCAAGGAACGGGTCGATCAATTAAAAGAAAGCGGCCTCAAAGAAAGCGATTTTGAACGCAACCGCAAAAAACGAATCGGCCATTTTTTGCGGTTGCTGAATTCGCCGGAAGCGATTGCCCATGAATTCACCAAGTACCGTTTTCGCGGCGCCGATCTGTTTGCCATGCTGTCGATTTATGAAAACATGCGGTTTGCCGACGTAACAAAACGGCTTAAACGGCATTTCGATTGGGATCGCCTCGCGGTTTCGATTGTGCGGGGCGATGCTACATGAACAAACCGTTTTCCCAAATGAATGTGCTGGTCACTGGAGCGAGCAAAGGAATCGGCGCGGCGATTGCGCGCCGGTTCGCCGTTGCCGGAATGAATGTCGTGATCCATTATTTGCATTCGCATGAAGCGGCCAATGAAGTGGCGCGCGATTGCCTTGCGTTCAACTGCAACGTATTGACGGTTGCCGCGGATATACGCTCCCGCGAGCAGATCATGCGCATGCGCGACAAATTGGCGGAACACGGCATGATGCCCGACATTTTGATCAACAATGCCGGCATTTCCCATTACGGTTTGCTGACCGACGTGACCGAAGCCGAATGGGACGATGTGATGAACGTCAATTTGAAAGGCCTGTTTCTTTGCACGCAAACGTTTTTGCCCGGCATGATCGCCCAAAAGTACGGCCGAATTGTCAACGTGTCCTCCATTTGGGGGATTACGGGAGGAGCGTGCGAAGTGGTGTATTCGACGACCAAGGGCGGAATCAATGCGTTCACCAAAGCGTTAGCCAAGGAACTGGCGCCTTCGGACATTACCGTAAACGCCGTCGCGCCGGGAGTTGTCGATACGGATATGTTAAAAACGTTTGACAGCGCGGAAAAACAGCTGTTGGCGGAAAAAATTCCGGCGGGCAGATTCGCGCAGCCGGAAGAAATCGCTTCACTGGTCTATTTTTTGTCATTGCCTGAATCCGGTTACATTACCGGACAAATTATCAGTCCGAACGGGGGCTGGCTCACCTGAATAACATCACCGTTACAAGCGGATATTAATATTGCGATTCATCAAAATTCAAGGAGGGATACTGATGGCCACGGTGTTGGAGACCTTCGACAAATGGAAGTCGTTCCTTAAAGAGCGGGTGAATGCCGCGCAAAACAAAGGGATGAGTGAAGATACAATCACAAATCTTGCCACGGAAATCGGCGATTTCTTAAGCAACCATGTCGACCCGGAAAATAAAGAACAGCGGCTGCTGAAAGAATTGTGGGACGTTGCCGATGCCACCGAGCAGAAAACAATAGCCCGTCTGATGATCAAACTGGTTGAGAAAAAATAACAAAATAGCCTCCGCCATGGAGGCTTTTTCATTTGCATTTTGGTTATGTTATACTAGATGGCAGGAAGGACTCGGCAAACGGATGTAGAAGTCTAATGAAGGAAGAGCAGTAGATACGCGCCCTTTTGACCATTTTATGGTTTTTTTACAGGTGAATTGCATGAAGCAAAAGCGGTGGTACATGGAATATCGGATCGCCCGCAATCGCCCCGGTTTATTAGGCGATATCGCATCGCTGATGGGGATGTTGAAAATCAACATTTTAACGATCAACGGAGTGGAAGACCGCACCCGCGGCATGCTGCTGCAATCGGATAATCCGGAAAAAATCCGCTTGTTGGGCGAAATGCTGCAGATGGTTCAAGATATTACGGTTACCAAATTGCGCGAGCCAAAGCTTGTCGATATCGTAGCGATGCGGCATGGGCGGTTTGTCGAACGTGATTTGGACGACCGCAGAACATTCCGGTTTGTGCGCGCGGAATTGGGAATGCTGGTGGACTTTTTGGGGGAAATATGCAAGCGTGACGGCCACCAGGTGATTGGGCTAAGAGGGATGCCGCGCGTCGGCAAAACCGAATCGATTATCGCCGGCAGCGTCAGCGCAAGCAAGCGTTGGATATTCGTCTCTTCAACGTTGTTGCGGCAAACGGTGCGCAGCCAACTAACGGAAGAGGAAATGAATCCGGATCATATTTTTATCATCGACGGCATCGTCAGCACGACCCGTTCAAACGAAAAGCATGATCATCTGCTGAAGCAAATCATGGAAATGCCCGCCACGAAAATTATTGAACACCCCGACATGTTTGTGCGCGAGTCCGGGTATGATTATCGTATATTTGACTGTATGATTGAATTGCGAAACGCTCCGGAAGAAATCATCGATTATGACGCCATAACGAACAATTTGGAGGCTTTTTGACTGGTCGGGCCGTCCCGGAACATTCACACATCAAACAATTCCTAGGAGGAAAATGAATGTCGGACCTGGGTAATTTGTTGCGGAAGGCAAGGTTGGAAAAAGGAATTACGCTTGACGAGCTGCAGGAAATGACGAAGATCCGCAAACGGTATCTGGAAGCGATCGAAGAAGGCCAATTTTCGGTGCTGCCCGGCAATTTTTACGCGCGCGCGTTTGTCAAAAGCTATGCCGAAGCTGTCGAGTTGAATGTTGACGAAGTGCTGCGCCTGTTAAGCGGAGAAATTCCCGCGCCGCAGCAGGAAACCCATACCGAGCATCTGCATCGCGCCAAACGCCGTTCCGTAAGTTCGGAAACATGGAGCAAATGGACATCGTTTGCCATCGCCATCGCTTTTCCCATCCTGATCTTTGCGGTCATCTATTATTTCTTTTTTTATAACGCCGAACCGAAGCACAATGCGGACAACGGCAATCCTTTAACCACGGAGACGGAAATCATCGACGCTACGCCGACGCCGACGCTTACGCCGACAGCCGCAGGCACGCCGACGCCAACGCCGACGCCGGAACAAACCGAATTTCAATTATTGAAAACCGACGAAGCGACCAATACGGAATTTTACGAGATTGTAGCAAGCAAGCTGGACATTGTCTTAACGCTTACCGGCGAGGAATGCTGGGTGGGGTTGAACAAGGACAACAGTCACGGCGAAGTGTTGCAGCAGATAAAATTGCAAAAAGGCGGAAAAGAGTTTGCGGAATGGACGGTTGACAATACGACAGCCAACGCGTTTTATTTGAATATCGGCAATCCCAGATCGATCGAAGTGACGATCAACGGCAAGAAAATGGATATGGGAACGAATCCGAGCTTCCCGAAACGATTCCAAATGACCTTGCGCCCGTAACCGTTTTCAAAGATTGGGATGAAAAACTAAGAAACTGGTTAAGGAGGAAGCCGACCATGGCGGCGGAAAATTCGTTTGATATTGTGTCCAGGCTGGACATGCAGGAATTGCAAAATGCCATTGCGCAAGCGGAAAAGGAAATCGCCAACCGCTTTGATTTTAAAGGCAGCAAAAGCAGCATTACGCTGGATAAAGAGGCGTTGGTGATCGTTTCCGATGATGAATATAAGCTGGGTAGCGTGATCGATATTTTGCAATCCAAAATGATCAAGCGGGGCCTCTCGCTGAAAGCGTTGGAATATGGAAAAATCGAGCCGGCGGCGGGCAAAACGGTGCGCCAACGGGTGAATTTGAAACAAGGTTTGGACCAAACGACCGCCAAAAAGATCAACGAGTTGATCAGAGACAGCAAACTGAAAGTGAAAAGCCAAACGCAGAAAGACCAAATACGGGTTTCCGGCAAAAGCAAAGACGATTTGCAAAAAGTGATGCAACTGCTAAAGTCGCAAGATTTGCCGGCGGACTTGCAATTTGTAAATTTTCGCTGAATGGCCGCGTTATTCGTTGCAAAACCTCTTTTCCAAGCGGAAAATTCGCTTGGCCAAAAGGGGTTTTGTTTTTTTGACACTCCCTTTTCCGATGGTTTATACTTGATGCAGCATCCCGGTTTTCTAGCAGCCGTCTGGCGGCCGGATAAGAAAATATCATATTGGAGAAGTGATTCAGGTGCTGGCGAATCGTTTTTGTGCGCGTCTTTTCGGGGGTGAAGCGGCATGAATCTGGCCAACCGCATTACGTTGGCAAGAATTTTTCTCGTTCCGATCATCATGCTGTTTTTATTGGTGAAAATCGACTTGCCCCCCATCCATATTCCGGAAATAAACGGCACCGATTTTTCGATAACCTATAATCAAATTATCGCTTGCCTTATTTTTATTATTGCCGCCAGTACGGACAGTCTGGACGGCTATATCGCCCGCAAGCATAAACTGGTGACGAATTTGGGCAAACTGCTGGATCCGCTTGCCGACAAATTGCTGATAGCGACCGTGTTGGTCTCGCTTGTCGAAATGGACAAGCTGGACGCCTGGATCGCCATCGTCATTATCAGCCGAGAGTTTGCGGTGACGGCGTTGCGCCAGGTGGCGCTATTGGAAGGCGTGGTGATACCGGCAAGCAAATGGGGAAAATGGAAAACGGCCACGCAGATCGTCGCGATCATCGCGTTGTTGATCAATAATTTTCCGTTTCTGTATATCGGGATTCCGTTCGATTTGATTGCGGCTTGGGTAGCCGCGGCAATTACGATTTATTCCGGCATCGATTACTTTATCAAAGCGAAAGATGTAATTAATTTGACGGGAGCATAAGCGCATGAAAGCTGAAGTAATCGCGGTCGGAACCGAGCTGTTAATGGGGCAGATTGCCAATACCAACGCGAAATATTTGGCGGAACGGTTGGCGGCGCTCGGCATTGACCATCATTTTCAAACTGTAGTGGGAGACAATCGAAAGCGCGTCAAGGAAGCGTTGGCAATTGCCGTTAAACGGGCGGATTTGCTCATCCTGACCGGCGGTTTGGGACCGACCGAGGATGACTTGACGCGGGAAGCGGTGGCTGATTTTTTGGGAAGGGATGTGGAGATCGACACGGCCGCCGAAGAGCGGATTGTCCAGTATTTTCGCAGGCAGAACAGGCAAATGACGGCCAACAATTTGCGGCAAGCGGAAATTATTGCCGGCGCACGGCCGCTGCCGAACGACAACGGGCTGGCCGTGGGATCGGCACTGTCGGACGGGGATCGGCATTATTTGCTGCTGCCCGGCCCGCCGCGCGAGCTTATCCCGATGTTCGCCCATTATGCGGAGCCATGGCTGCGCTCGCTTATTCCCGATACGGCGCCGCTTTTTTCCGTGATCATCAAGTTTGCCGGAATCGGTGAATCAGCATTGGTGGAACAAATTGCCGATCTCATTTCCGAACAGACCGATCCTTCGATCGCGCCGTACGCGAAGGACGGGGAAGTCGCATTGCGATTGACGACCCGCGCGGAAAGCAAGCGGCAAGCCGATGCCGCGTTTGCGCCGATCATTGCCGAACTGGAAAAACGGCTGGGCAACTTTTTATATGCAAAAGCGGATATTCCGCTCGAGCAGGCGGTCGTTGACGAATACGCAAGCATGGGGCTGACATTGGCCGTCGCGGAAAGCTGCACCGGCGGCATGATAGGCGAACTGATTACATCCGTGCCCGGAAGTTCGGCTGTTTTTGCCGGAGGTTTCATTACCTACTCCAATGAATGGAAGCATAAGTGGCTGCATGTTCCGTTATCGCTGCTGGAAGGCGAGGGCGCTCCCGGAGCGGTGAGCGGCGAAACGGCGGCGAGCATGGTCGAAGGCTTGCTGGCTTCGACGGACGCTAAAATCGGTGTCGCCGTCACCGGCGTGGCGGGACCTGCGCATTCCGAGCGCAAGCCCGTCGGTCTGGTGTATATCGCGATCGCCAAACGGGGGGCGCCGGCGCGTGTCGAGGAATGCAGGTTCGGCGGGAACCGCGAAGGCATTCGTATACGCGCGGCCAAGCGGGCGTTATATTTGTTGTGGCAGGCTGCCAGGGAATAAGAACCGGAAAAAACGATTGCCTGAATCTGGAATCGCGTGTATAATAATATGTACGGAAGCACCGTATCGGCAAATTTTTTGTTGCATGCGGTGTTTTTTGGTGGCCAAAAAAACGAATGTATGTTCGAAAAAGTGCTTGGCAACACCGGCAAAAAACGTTATCATATACCTGAGACAATCACGCGATTATCCGGGTATTGGAACGGGATCAATGAAAAGGGATGTGAAGAAATTGACAGATCGACGCGCTGCACTGGAAATGGCGCTACGCCAAATCGAGAAACAATTCGGCAAAGGTTCTATCATGAAACTGGGGGAAAACGCCCATATGCAGGTTGAGACCGTTCCGAGCGGTTCGCTTGCCCTTGATATCGCGCTGGGTACCGGCGGGTTGCCGCGCGGAAGAATCATTGAAATTTACGGACCGGAATCATCCGGCAAGACGACCGTTGCGCTGCACGCGATCGCCGAAGTGCAAAAAAGAGGCGGCCAAGCCGCTTTTATTGATGCGGAACATGCGCTTGATCCGCTGTATTCCAAAAATCTGGGCGTCAACATCGACGAATTGCTGCTGTCGCAGCCGGACACCGGCGAGCAAGCGTTGGAAATTGCCGAAGCGCTTGTCAGAAGCGGAGCGGTCGATATCATCGTCATCGACTCCGTCGCGGCGCTCGTGCCCAAAGCGGAAATCGAAGGCGAAATGGGCGATTCGCATGTCGGTTTGCAGGCGCGGCTCATGTCGCAAGCATTGCGCAAACTTTCCGGGGCCATCAGCAAATCGAAAACAATCGCCATCTTTATTAACCAGCTTCGCGAAAAAGTCGGCGTCATGTTCGGCAATCCGGAAACGACACCAGGCGGCCGTGCGCTCAAGTTTTATTCCTCTGTCCGGCTGGATGTGCGGCGAGTGGAGTCGATCAAACAAGGCAATGATGTGGTAGGCAACCGCACGCGCATTAAAGTCGTGAAAAATAAAGTCGCGCCGCCGTTTAAACAGGCGGATATCGATATCATGTACGGCGAAGGGATATCCAGGGAAGGCAGCATCATCGACATTGGCACGGAGCTCGATATTGTGGAAAAGAGCGGCGCCTGGTATTCATTTGACGGCGAACGGCTCGGACAAGGTCGGGAAAACGCCAAGCAATATTTGAAAGATAACCCGCAAATTGCCGATACAATCGAACAAAAGATTCGCGAGGCGAGCCAGTTGTCCGCAATGTCGAAAAGTTTGGCGGATGCGGACGACGATGCGGCCATGCCGGAATGATGGCTCATCACGAGCAAATTCAGATTTTGCGGATTGAACGGCTTAAGGCGCGGCAATACTTGATTATGGCCGATGATGGGCAATCGTTCACGATACATGAAGATTTGCTTGTCCGCTTTGGGTTAAGCAAAGGAAAACTGCTTTCGCGCGAGCAAATCGAACAGTTACTATCTGAAAATTCGGCACATGCCGCGTATCGGCTGGCGCTGCGGTTTATCGGCATAAGACAGCGGAGCGCCCGGGAAGTCCGCAAAAAACTGACGGAAAAACAATACACAACCGCCATCATCGATCAGGTGATCGCCAAACTGACGGGGCAAGGTTTTCTCAATGACCGCGCCTATGCGGAAAATGTAAGCGAACAGCGCATGCTCGTGCAAAAAAAAGGGCGCAGATGGGTCGCGAACGAACTGCGGCAAAAAGGCGTCGGCAACGCGCTGATTCAGGAAGCGTTAAATAAAATCGACGCGGAATCCGAATATCGCGCGGCTTTGCTGCTGGCAGAGAAAAAGTGGCGCATGAGCAGCGGGGACAACCGCAAAAAGGCGGAAAAAACCGCGGGGTTTTTGCTGCGGCGCGGTTATAGCGGCAGTATTGTCGCGCGCGCATTGCGGGAAATCCGCGGCAGCATGTCGGAAAATGATGATGACGGGCTAACCGAAGAAGCCTTTACGGACATGTTCCCCGAAGACTAAATGACGCTGCGGCGTGCCGAAAAGCAGATTTTCTTGACAACAACATTTTTGTACGGATAAAATAGTACTATGTTCCTTTCATAATGGAATCATTTCATCCTTTTTGGGGTCCATTTGAAATGTTTCCATAGCGCTTTATGGTCGATTGCCATTTTGTTTACAGGGAAAAAGTGGATAACGCTATTTGCCGGCGTGAATTCCACACTTGACCGCGAGCATTGTCAAGCTCGGTCATGATTTTTTAAAGAATGGAAATAAATACGGATTAAAAACCAAAAAGACCCAAGCTAACCCCTTGGAGATAGCACGAGGAGGTGAATCAGGGATGCCCGCATTCATCTGGATCCTGATCGTTCTCGTTGCTGGAGTAATAAGCTTTGGGATTGGTTATTTTATCCGCAAATCTCTTGCTGAGGCTAAAATTTCTAGTGCCGAGCAGGCTGCTGAACAAATTGTCCAGCAGGCATATAAAGACGCTGAGGCATTGAAGAAAGAAACGGTGCTGGAAGCGAAAGATGAAGCCTATCGCTTGCGGACCGAAGCTGAAAAAGACATTCGTGAGCGTCGCAATGAAATCCAACGCCAAGAAAGACGACTGTTGCAAAAAGAGGAGTCGCTGGATAAAAAATTAGAATCTCTAGAGCGAAAAGAAGAAAAGCTTACCAGCAAAGAGAAGCGAATTGAAGAAATACAGACGCAAATTGAAGAAGCGTTAAGAAAGCAGACAGCGGAATTGGAAAGAATTTCGGGTCTGACATCGGAAGAAGCGAAGCAGATTTTGCTCGCTACTGTCGAACAGGAAATCAAGCATGAAACAGCGCAAATGATCAAGGATATTGAAGTTGCGGCCAGGGAAGAAGGGGATAAAAAAGCGCGAGAAATTATATCCCTGGCGATTCAGCGTTGTGCTGCAGACCATGTGGCGGAAACGACCGTTTCGGTCGTTACGCTGCCTAACGATGAAATGAAAGGCAGGATTATCGGGCGTGAAGGAAGAAATATTCGCGCGTTGGAAACGTTGACCGGTATCGATCTCATTATTGACGATACCCCGGAAGCCGTAATCTTGTCCGGGTTTGACCCGATTCGTCGGGAAATTGCCCGCAACGCGTTGGAAAAACTGGTTGCAGACGGCCGAATTCATCCTGCGCGCATCGAGGAGATGGTTGAGAAATCCCGCAAGGAAGTGGATGAGCGCATTCGCGAATACGGCGAACAAACCACTTTCGAAGTGGGCATTCACGGCCTTCATCCCGATATGATCAAGATTTTGGGCCGATTGAAGTTCAGGACAAGCTACGGTCAAAATGTGCTGAAGCATTCCATGGAAGTAGCGTACTTGACCGGATTGATGGCTGCAGAATTGGGAGAAGATGTTACCCTGGCAAAACGTGCAGGATTGCTGCACGATATTGGCAAAGCATTAGACCATGAAGTGGAAGGTTCACATGTTGAGATTGGCGTCGAATTGGCAAAGAAATACAAAGAGCATCCGGTTGTGATCAACAGTATCGCATCCCACCATGGGGATTGTGAGCCGACTTCCGTAATCGCCATACTGGTCGGAGCGGCTGACGCGTTGTCCGCAGCCCGCCCGGGAGCGCGGCGGGAAACTTTGGAAACTTACATCAAACGGCTGGAAAAGCTGGAAGAGATTTCGGAATCGTTCGAAGGCGTGGAAAAATCTTACGCCATTCAAGCAGGACGCGAAGTGCGCGTAATGGTGCAGCCTGAGAAGATTGACGATCTTGAAGCGTTCCGCCTGGCCCGCGAAATTACGAAAAAAATCGAAAGCGAACTCGATTATCCCGGTCACATCAAAGTCACGGTTATCCGGGAAACGCGCGCTGTCGAATATGCTAAATAACGGCGGAATTTGTGAAAAGTGGCTTGCAAAAGCCACTTTTTGCTATACTATGAGACGAGCCAGAAGTAAGGTACTTGGGAGGTAGTAAACATTAACATCCTGTTTATCGGCGATATCGTGGGGGCGGCTGGCCGCAGAGCGGTTCTGCAGGTTTTGCCGGTGCTGAAACGCAAATTCGCTCCCGCCTTTATTATTGCGAATGCGGAAAATGCCGCGCATGGGCGCGGCATTACGGGGAAAATCGCCAACGAATTGTTCGAAGCCGGCATCCACTGCCTGACGATGGGCAATCATACGTGGGACAACAAAGAAATTTTCGCCTTTATCGATCGGGAAAAGCGCATGGTGCGTCCGGCCAATTATCCGCCGGGGGTGCCGGGAACGGGCGTGACGGTCGTGCGCTCGGAAAACGAGGAGTTGGCGGTCGTCAATTTGCAGGGAAGAACGTTCCTTCCCGCCATTGATTGCCCGTTCCGCACCGCGGATCAATTGCTCGCCGATTTGCGCAAAAAGCATAAACTGATTTTGGTCGATTTTCACGCCGAAGCAACATCCGAGAAAATTGCCATGGGCTGGTATTTGGACGGCCGCGTTACCGCGGTGGTAGGTACGCACACGCATGTGCAGACGCATGACGAATGCGTGCTGCCGAATGGGTCGGCCTATGTGACGGACGTCGGGATGGTTGGATCATTTGAAGGCGTGCTGGGCATGGAAAAAGATGCTGTCATTCAGAAGTTTTTGACCCAGCTGCCCATGCGGTTTCAGGTCGACGACGGCAAATGGCAATTCCACGCTTTATTGATTTCCGCGGACCGGACAACGGGCAAAGCAAACTCCGTTTCGCTCATTCGCTTTAGGGAAAATGAATTGATTATGGAATAAAATGTTTTTGATCTTTCTAAATATTTTGAAACTTCGCTCCGGGAAAGCAGGAATTTTTTACGGGTTCCGCGAATAGTTATCTGTAGTGGAAATCATCCATCTTTCCCGAGGAGGTACTGTTCATGGAGGTATTAAAAGTTTCCGCAAAATCCAATCCAAACTCCGTAGCCGGGGCACTTGCAGGCGTTCTGCGCGAGCGTGGAGCGGCAGAATTACAGGCAATCGGCGCCGGTGCTCTCAATCAAGCAATTAAAGCAGTTGCGATCGCCAGAGGATTTGTTGCGCCTAGTGGTGTCGACCTCATCTGTATCCCGGCATTTACAGATATAAAGATTGACGGGGAAGATCGGACTGCTATCAAATTAATCGTTGAGCCGCGGTAATGTTGTATAAGCCCGCCAATATACGTTTTGTATGAGCCTGTTTACGATGTAGACAGGTTTTTTGTGTATACGTTAATGAACTAAACGACAACCGGCTAAAGCCGCAGGCTTCTGTCAGACGCCGAAAGCCGACTGTTCAGGCTAGAGCCTGGCAGGGTGGCTTTCCGTTCTCGCGTGGAAATTAAATTGGAAAGAGGTTTTTTAGATATGAGGGTATTTGACGCGCACTGCGATGTGTTGAGCAAAATGTTCGAGCAGGATGTGGCGTTTGACGACGCCGCCGCATTGGATGCGGCATTGCCCCGTTTGATCAGCGGCAATGTTCAAGTGCAGACGTTTGCCCTGTTTTTGCCCGAAGAGCAAAGCGTTCCCACCTTTCGAAAGCTGATTCGTTTGACCGATCTCTTTTACGAACGGGTGGCAAGCTTTCCGGAAATACGGGTTTTGCGCTGCCGGGAGGATCTTGCCGCGTTAAAAAAAGGCGAGATCGGGGCATTGTTAAGCCTTGAAGGCGTGGGCGGATTGGAAGGCGATTTTGCGTATTTGCGCACGCTGTATCGGCTTGGTTTGCGCGTTGTCGGGCTAACCTGGAATTTTGCCAATTGGGCGGCGGACGGCGTTCGGGAAACGCGGCAGGGAGGTTTGACGCAAAAAGGACGGGCGCTCATTGCGGAATGTGAACGGTTGCAGCTTATTGTGGATGTGTCGCATTTGACCGAGCGCGGATTTTGGGAAGTGGCGGAACTCAACGCGCGCCCATTTATCGCGTCACACTCCAATGTTTACGAATTGTGCGCGCATCCGCGCAACCTGAATGAACGGCAAATCAAAGAAATCATCAGGCGCGACGGGCGCATTGGCCTGACATTTGTGCCTTACTTTTTGCATGAATCGCACCAAGCGACAATCGGCACGCTGCTTTTGCATCTCGACCATATTTGCGCCATGGGCGGGGAACATCATGTCGGGTTCGGCTCGGATTTTGACGGCATCACGGAATGGACGGAAGGCTTGCGGCATGCCGGAGATTATCAGCGCCTGGCTAACGCTTTGACAAAATATTTTAATCAGGAGCAGGTAGAAGCTTTTCTGTATGGGAACTGGCGCCGTTTTTACGAAAACAATCTGCCTTCGTGCGGCGATTCCGCGAATCTATCGAAAAATTAGCTTATTTCAATCGAAAATAGTTATTCAACGCTTTTTGCGAAAACCCTTGATTTTTATCACGTTAAGTCATAAGATTTACAGAGAGCTATGAAAAGTATTTTTTATTGCCTTTTTTTATGCGCATTTATCGCAATTTTAAGGAGCTGACTTTACGTGATCAGTCAATTGTCGTGGAAGATCGGAGGACAACAGGGCGAGGGTGTCGAAAGCACAGACCGCATTTTCTCCACCTCGCTGAATCGGCTCGGCTATTATTTGTACGGGTACCGGCATTTTTCCTCGCGGATTAAAGGAGGACATACGAACAACAAGATTCGGATCAGCACCAAGCCGATTCGTTCGATTTCCGATGATCTGGACATTTTGGTTGCGTTTGACCAGGAAACGATTGATTTCAATGCCCATGAGTTAAGGCCGGGCGGCATTATTATTGCCGATGCGAAATTCAATCCGACCGTACCGGAAAACGTGCAGGCACGCCTGTTCCCGGTGCCGATTACGCAAATCGCCGAAGATTTGGGCACGTCGCTGTACAAAAACATGGCGGCATCCGGTGCGTCCTGGGCGATTTTAGGACTGCCGTTGGAAGTGTTTACAAAAGCGGTTGAGGAAGTATATGGAAGAAAAGGCGCGGTCATTGTCGAAAAAAATGTGGAAGCCGTCAAGCGGGGTGCGCAGTTCATCCTGGATCAGGCCGGCGGTCCGTTGGAAGAATTCCGGCTGGAGCAGCCCGACGGCAAACAAAAATTGTTCATGATCGGCAACGAAGCGGTAGGGCTTGGCGCCATTGCCGCAGGATGCCGATTTATGTCGGCGTATCCGATTACGCCCGCATCGGAAATTATGGAATATATGATTAAAAAGTTGCCGAAATTCGGCGGCGCGGTCATTCAAACCGAAGATGAAATCGCCGCGATAACGATGGCGATCGGCGCGAACTATGGCGGCGTGCGGGCGTTTACGGCTTCATCCGGCCCCGGCCTGTCCCTCATGATGGAAGCGATCGGGCTTGCCGGCATGACGGAAACGCCCGTCGTCATTGTGGATGCGCAGCGCGGCGGACCGAGCACGGGATTGCCGACCAAACAGGAGCAAAGCGATCTGAACGCCCTGATTTACGGGACGCACGGGGAAATTCCGAAAATCGTGATTGCGCCAAGCACGATTGAGGAATGTTTCTACGACACGGTTGAGGCGTTCAACCTGGCGGAAAAATTCCAATGCCCGGTCATTGTGATGACGGATTTGCAACTGGCAATGGGCAAACAGACAGCCGAGCAGCTTGACTTCAGCAAAGTTGTAATCGACCGCGGCAATCTCGTATCCAATTTGCCGCCGCTTACCGATGACAAATTGTTCAAACGCTATCAGTTTACGGAAACGGGAATTTCCCCGCGCGTTCTGCCCGGCGAAAAAGGCGGCTTGCACCATGTGACCGGGGTCGAGCACGACGAGGAAGGCCGTCCGTCGGAGAAAGCGGCCAACCGCAAATTGATGATGGAAAAACGGATGCGCAAACTCAAGCATGTCAAAATCACAAACCCGATTCTGGTGGACGCGCCGCATGAAGAACCCGACCTTCTCTTAATCGGCATGAATTCGACGGGCGGCACGATCGACGAGGCGCGCGACCGACTGGCCAAAGAAGGAATTCGCACCAATCATATCACGGTGCGGCTCATCCATCCGTTCCCGACCGAGGAAATCACGCCATACCTGGAAAAGGCGAAAAAAATAATCGTGGTTGAAAACAACATTACCGCGCAATTGGCTGCCCAGATCAAACTGCATGCGGGCTTTGCGGATAAAATACAAAGTTTCCTGAAATATGACGGAACGCCCTTCCTGCCTTCGGAAATCGAAAAAGAATGCAAAAGAGGTGTAAAATAATGGCGACCTATAAAGATTTCCGCAATAATGTGAAACCGAACTGGTGCCCGGGTTGCGGCGACTATTCCGTGCAGGCCGCTATCCAAAGAGCTTGCGCAAACGTAGGGCTGGAGCCGGAACAACTGGCGATCATTTCCGGGATCGGATGTTCGGGGCGCATTTCCGGTTATGTGAATTGCTACGGCTTTCACGCCATTCACGGCCGGGCGTTGCCGATTGCGCAAGGCTTGAAAATGGCCAACCGCGATTTGACGGTAATCGCCTCCGGCGGCGACGGCGACGGTTTTGCCATCGGAATGGCCCATACGATTCACGCAATCCGCCGCAATATCGATATTACTTATATTATTATGGATAACCAGATTTACGGGTTGACCAAAGGGCAAACTTCGCCGCGCAGCGCGGCCGGGTTCGTTACCAAGAGCACCCCGACGGGATCGGTCGAACAAGCGCTCATGCCGCTTGAATTGGCGCTTTCAGCCGGAGCGACGTTTGTGGCGCAATCGTTCTCCAGCAACTTAAAACAACTGACCGAACTGATCGAAGCGGCTATCCACCATAAAGGTTTTTCCATCGTCAATGTGTTCAGCCCTTGCGTCACGTTCAACAAAGTGAACACATACGATTGGTTCAAGGAGCATATTGTTGACGTCAACGGATTCCCGGATTACGATCCGTCCGACCGCAAGATGGCGTTGAACAAATTGATTGAAACAAACGGTCTCGTGACCGGCCTGCTTTATCAGGACAAAGAAAGAAAAAGCTATCAGGATCTGCTGAACGGTTACCGCGAAGAGCCATTGGTGAAACAAAACATCCAATTAACCGAAGAGGAATTCAACAAGCTCGTTAAAGAGTTTGTTTAAAACCTCTCGCGCATTCAGAAAATAAAAATGAATTTTTGGTGAGCATGTGACCAACGTCACGTGCTTATCTCGTTTTACCGATATAATGTTGCTCGGAGAAAACCATTCAGAGAGGTTGGTGCGAACTATGCGCAACGTACCGATAGGCGTTTCGGCGCGCCATATTCATTTATCCGCTGAGCATATCCGCCAATTGTTCGGAGACCATTACGAACTGCATGAATTGAAGCCGTTATCCCAACCGGGCCAATATGCCGCCGAGGAAACGGTGGCGGTGATCGGGCCGAAAGGCCAATTTGCGAAGGTAAGAATCCTGGGTCCGGCCAGGTCGTTAACGCAGTTGGAGATTTCGCGCACGGACGCCTTTTTCCTGGGCGTGGACGCCCCGGTGCGGCTATCCGGGAATATCGCGGGAACGCCGGGCATTCGCATCGTGGGACCGAAAGGCGAACTAACAATCGAAGAAGGCGTCATTGTCGCGGCGCGGCATATTCATTTTCACACTGACGATGCGGCGCGGCTTCATATTCGGGATGGGCAGCTGCTGCGCGTGAAAGTGTCCGGCGAACGTTCGCTTATTTTTGAAAATGTGGTGGCCCGCGTCTCACCGCAATTTGCGCTGGATATGCACATCGATACGGATGAGGCGAACGCAGCCGGCGTCAAAACCGGCGATACGGCGACTATTTTGGATTGATGCGCAAAATTCCCTTTTGAAATGATCGCTTGAAAAATGATATAATAAACGAATGAATGTTTCATTTTCGCGATTTTCAAAGGGAAAGGAAGGTTGAGATGGACAACAACCAAACGTTTTCCGGCAAACCGTCTGCCAACTTTCAACCGCCTTCTCTTTTCGCCGCCAAACGGCGGGGCAAAGAGAAGATTCGTTTTTCATATGATTTTGCCATTCCTGAAGATATGAAAATGTTCGGCGCCGGCCGAAAGTATTTGATACGCACATACGGATGCCAAATGAACGAGCATGATACGGAAACGATGAAGGGCATCCTGGAGATGATGGGCTATACGGAAACGGAAGACAAGCAGGAAGCCGACATCATTCTGTTGAATACGTGCGCCGTGCGCGAAAATGCCGAAGATAAAGTATTCGGCGAACTCGGGCATCTAAAACCCTTGAAGATGGAAAAACCTTCGCTTGTGCTGGGCGTATGCGGCTGCATGCCGCAGGAAGAAGCTGTTGTGCACCGCATCCTGCAAAAACATTCATTTGTCGATCTTGTTTTCGGCACGCACAACATTCACCGGCTGCCGCAGTTGTTGCGCAACGCGGTGTACAGCAAGGAAGTCGTCGTCGAAGTTTGGTCCAAGGAAGGCGACATTGTCGAAAACCTGCCAAAGAAGCGCACCGGCTTGAAAGCATGGGTCAACATCATGTTTGGCTGCGACAAATTTTGCACATATTGTATCGTACCGTATACGCGCGGCAAGGAACGCAGCCGTCGTCCGGAGGACGTGATCAACGAAGTGCGCGACTTGGCGCGCCAGGGTTTCAAGGAAATTACGCTGCTCGGGCAAAACGTCAATGCTTACGGCAAAGATTTCACAGACATCAACTACAGGTTCCCGGATTTGATGGATGATATCCGCAAAATCGGCATCCCGCGCGTCCGTTTTACCACATCGCATCCACGCGATTTTGACGATCGCCTGATTGAAGTGTTGGCAAAGCGGGGCAATCTGGTCGAGCACATTCATTTGCCGGTGCAGTCGGGCAGCAATGAAGTGTTAAAAATGATGAGCCGCAAATATACGCGGGAGTCTTATCTGGAACTCGTCCGCAAAATCAGGCAGGCAATCCCCGATGTGGCGCTGACGACGGATATTATTGTCGGCTTCCCGGGCGAAACCGCCGAGCAGTTTGAGGATACGATGTCGCTTGTGGCCGAAGTCGGCTACGATTCGGCGTTTACGTTCATTTACTCGCCACGCGAAGGAACGCCGGCGTCGGAAATGCCGGATAACGTGCCGGAAAGCGAGAAGAAGGAGCGACTTCAGCGATTGAACGCGCTGCTCGCGGATTTAAGCCGCAAGAGCAACGAAAAGTTGATCGGCACGGAAGTGGAAGTGCTGGTCGAGGGCGCAAGCAAAAATAATCCCGACATGCTGTCCGGCAGAACGCGCACGAACAAGCTGATTCACTTTGCCGGTCCGGAGCAGCTTGCCGGCGAATTTGTCCGCGTTAAGGTCACCGAAGCGCAATCATATGTGATTAAAGGCGAATTGGTGGCAACCGATGCCGCTGCGGCCGTGTGATTGAGGTGGAAAATATGTCTGAAATCCAGCATATGAACAACGGCGTGCCGTTTGAAATCGAACGGTATAATTTGCGGGACCTGGTCGTGAAAGAAGACATCATGGCCAAGGCGAAAGAATTGGCGCAAATGATTTACGAATCGGAAGACGTGCAGATGTACCGCAAAGCGGAACAATTGATCAAGGAAAACGAACGAGTGCAGAGCCTCATTGCGCTCATTAAAAAAAGGCAAAAGGAAGCCGTCGCCTTTCAGCATTTTCAGAATCCGAAAATGGTGGAGAAAATCGACGGCGAAATCAAGGAATTGGAAGCGCAATTGGACGCGATTCCGATTGTCAACCAGTTCCGCCAGACGCAAGACGATCTGGACTATTTGCTGCAAATGGTGTTCTCCGTCATCCGCGACTCGGTGTCGGAGAAGATCGCCGTGGAAGGCGCATCCAGTCCGCCGCCGCCCGCTTCGTGCAGCGACTGATTGTCATTTCTTGCGAACATCCAAGCCTCCCGATATCGGACAGTTTCGGCACACGCCAACTCTCCGGTTTGGGGGGTTTTTTTGTGCATGATTTTATTTGCGCGGGAAATAATGTGAAATGACATATTGCGGAAACGAGGCGAGCGGGATATGTATTGGGACGGTTGGAATACGGAGCGAATCGTCATCTTATTTGTCAGTTTGGCCTATTTGCTGATCGGCATCCAGGTTACCATGTTTCATTACCGGCAAAATTTTCACCGCAAAATCATGTGGGCGCCTGTGCTGGCATCGCCGCTGTTTTTTGTTTGCGGGATGGCGTACGTGTTTTACCGGGTTGATTGGCTGCATTCGTTATTTGTCG
This sequence comes from Bacilli bacterium, assembly GCA_036381315.1. Classification (NCBI taxonomy): domain Bacteria; kingdom Bacillati; phylum Bacillota; class Bacilli; species Bacilli bacterium. Next base: position 43,171 of record DASVDB010000160.1, read on the forward strand.
TGCTGATGTGGGTCGGCGTCATTGCCGGAGTCGTCGGTTTTTACATGCATACGCAAGGCGTTCGCGTTCGCGTGGGCGGCTGGTCGGTGCGCAATTTCCTGATCGGACCGCCGGTCATATTGCCGCTTTTGTTTGGTGCGTTGGGCGCGCTGGGGCTGATAGCCGCATATATGCTGCCGTAAAATATGGAACCAAGGGAGGCGCATCCGGTGACGCAAGAAAGCCGATATCCCGGATACGACGTATTAAAAGAACAAACGGAATGGGACGACCATACGCGCTCCATTGTCGTCGGGCGGACGGAACCGGCGCCATTAAAAGCGTTGACGCAAGAGGAAGTGGACACGCTCAGACACCTTTGCCCGCTGTTTGTGGATGATTATCGGGCCGAGGTGATCGATTATGTGATTCGCCATGTCGATGAAACGATTACCTCGAAAACCGGCGAAAGTGAGCGCAAGCTTAATGTGCCAAAAGCCGCCGAGCTGATTCGCGGCGGTTTGCAGCGGATTGAAGAAGACGCGTTAACTTTATGGCATAAACGATTAGCGGGGTTAACCGTTTCGGAGCGCGCGGAAATGATCCAAAAGTTGCTGCACAATCAAGGAAACGCGTCCGTTTGGGAGCAATTTCCCCAGGCGGAATGGGCGCAAAAAATATTGCGGCTGACGGTAGAGGCATATTGTTCGCATCCCATCGTATGGTCGGAAATGGGCTATGGCGGCCCCGCTTATCCGCGCGGCTATGTGCGTATGGAAATTGGGATCACGGATCCATGGGAGGCAAAGAAAAGTCAATGAAGCGAAAATACGGCGGAGAAACAGTCGATGCTGTGATCGTGGGCGCTGGCGCCGCCGGGGGCGTGCTGGCGAAAAATTTGAGCGTGGCGGGGCTGAAAGTGGTCGTGCTGGACGCCGGGCCGTTTCGCGATCCGCAGCATGATTTTGCGAGCGACGAATTGGCCATGAAAAATCTTGGCTGGCAGGATACGCGCATCGTAGCCGGGCAAAACCCGCTCACCATGGGGCACAACAACTCCGGCCGCGGAATCGGCGGCGGAACGGTGCATTTTACCGGCGTATTTTTACGGTTTCACGACGCCGATTTCAAAGCGCGCACATTGGACGGGGTGGCGGACGATTGGCCGATTGCCTACAAAGACCTCGAACCTTATTATGACAAGGTGGAAAAAGATATTGCCGTTTCCGGTCCCAAACATTTTCCCTGGGGAGAATTCCATGGCCCGTATCCATATCCGGAACGGGATCCGTTAAGTCCGAATGCATACATATTCCGGCGCGGTTGCGAAAAATTGGGCATTCGTTCATCTGTAGCGCCGCTGGCAATTTTGTCCGCGCCGTTCGACGGCCGGCCGCCTTGCATCAACCGCGGATTCTGCAATCAGGGCTGCATGCCGAACGCCAAATTCAGCACGTTAATCGTGCATATCCCGCAAGCGATCAAAGCGGGCGCGGAAGTGCTCGCCGATTGCATGGTGACCAGGGTGAACGTGGATAAGCGGGGAAGGGCGACCGGCGTCACCTTCGTGCATCAAGGCAAAGAATATGAGCAAAAAGCCAAACTCGTCATTTTATCCGCGTTTGTGGTCGAAACGCCGCGTTTGCTGCTAAATTCGGCGACGCCGCAATTTCCCGACGGATTGGCGAATTCAAGCGGCTGGGTCGGCAGGGCCATCATGACACACAGCAGCCATGACGTGTACGCCAAATTTGCCGAAGAGATAAGGCTGTATAAAGGGACACCGGTGCTGGCGACAACCCAGGATTTTTACCGGACGCAAGCAGGCAACGATTTTGTCCGCGGCTATACGCTGCATGCGCATGGCGCAAGGCCGGTGGAATTTGCCTCCGGCATCGCCAAAGCCGAAGGCGGCCCTGTCTGGGGCGGCAAGTTGCGGTCGACGCTGTTGGATTACAATCTGTATGGGCGCGTTACGCTGGTCGGGGAAGTGCTGCCCAACCCGGAAAACCGGGTTACATTGGCAGCGGAGAAGGATGAGTATGGTTTGCCGCGGGCGCAAGTTACGTTCAGTTATGGCGACAACGACAAGCGGCTAATCGCGCACGCCGTAAAAAAGATGAGCGAAATTCTGGAAGCGGCGGGCGGCAAAACCGAATATGTCGTGCCGGATACGGCGCATTTGATGGGCGGCTGCCGAATGGGGAACGACCCCGGCAATTCGGTGGTCAACAGCTACGGCCAAACGCACGATATCAAAAATTTGTTTATTTGCGATGCGAGCATTTTCGTGACATCCGGCGCGGGCAATCCGACCAATACGGTCATGGCGCTCGCCGAACGCGCATCGGAATATATTGTCGAACAGGCCAAAAAGCGCGAACTGTAACGTCAACAAGCAAATGGCGGGGAATCCCCGTATCATTTCGGCTGCTTCCCCGCCACGCTTTTTCTCGCTTTTTTTTCGGTCAGGCTTTTTTTCGGCTTAAGCGCAGTTCTTCTTTTAATTCGTCAATAAAGGCATAGGCTTTTTGCTCCGGTGCTTTCGTCAGCAAGCTAACAACCACGAACAGTACGGTGGAAACGATCAGCCCCCAGATGCCCGCGCCCAATTTCCACGGAACCAAACCGGTAAATTGCAAGTACAGCACGAATGCTGAGCCGATCACGACGCTCGCAATGGTGCCCGCTGCCGTCCCGCGCCGCCAGAAGAAGGCGCCGACAATGGAAGGCACGACGACGATCAATCCGGCCGAGGATGCGACCGACAAAACGGCAATCATATTCAAATTCAACGTCGCAAAAATAAAGGCAAGGATCGCGATGACCGGAATGACGATTTTACCGACCAATAGTTGCTTGCGGTCATCGGCTTTCCGTGAAACATTGCCGTAAACGTCGCGTGAGAACAAAGACGACAATGTTAAAATAATTGACTCGATTGTGGACACAGCCGCCGCCAAAATTCCGATCATGACGATCACGCCCAGCACCGGCGGCACAAGATCCGACGACAAAAGCTGCGGCGTCGCCAAATCGGCGTTGTCGAGGCCGGGGAATTTAATCAATGCGGAAAAGCCCCACAGGATGGAAACAAACGTGTAGATAAAGCCGAAAACAAGAAAGCCGAGCAGCATCCGCCGCATCGCTTTCAGCGACGTCGGCATGAACAGGCGTTGGCTGACTTGCGGATTCGAAAGGCTGAAGAAAAACCACGGGATCGTCAGCCCAAGGAACGTGAAGATGTTGAAATATCCGTTGCCGGGCACGGCCAGCATTTCGGGATGCTGTGTTTGCAACGTATGGAAAAACGTCCCGAAACCGCCCAATTTGCTGATGACCAGGAGCACCACAATCGTGGAAGTGACAATCATGATGAGCGCTTGCAGCGAGTCCGTCCACATGACGGAACGAATGCCTGCTATATTGGAGAAAATGATGGCCAGCAAGGTGGCGATTATAACGCCGGTTAAAAATGGAATCGCGTGGTTGGTGATCCCCTCCAGCAAATAACCGACGCCCATTAACTGCACGGCGCTGTAGGGAATGAGAAAAAGACAACTGAATAAGGAAATGACGGCGGCGCTCGTTTTGCTTTGATAGCGGTCACCTATCATTTCCGACGGGGTGATATAGCCGAACTTTTTGCCCACCAGCCAAAAACGCGGGCCAAACAACGCGACCAGCGAAACGCCGGTAAAATAAATGATTTCAAAGCCGAGTGCGCCGACGCCGCCTTTATAAGTCAACCCGGCCAAACCGACCATCATAAAAGCGCTGTAAGTAGTCGAACTGTAACTTAACGCCGAAACCAGACCGTTCATCCGGCGATTGCCGACGAAAAACGCGTCCATGTTGTTTTGTTTGCCTTGCCGGGACAAAAATGCGGTAATCAATGATATAACGATAAAGATTGCCAGACCCGTCCAAACCAGCGTTGTGCTCATATTATCTGCTCCAATCTCTCGTGACGATAAAATTGATGATTATGGTGAAAAGCGCAGTCAACCCCCACCACAAAAAGCTGCCGTACCAAGCGTGCGTATCGGTTAACGCCGTGTACGGAACAATGTATGCCAACGCAACGATCAGGGCTATCAGGATGCCCCAGAACATTTTGGAACGCTGCAAGATATGTCCTCCCCTTCGATGTGAAATTTTGAACTTGAACCGATGATTCTGTCAATACACTTGACATGACATCAAGTTTGCCACACATTTTCCGAAAATGCAATATTGTTAAAGAAAAAAGTGGTGTGTAATGCAGCATTTTTTTCAATCCGTTATAATAAAAAGAGCATCGATGAATGTTGGAAGGAGCGTTGCCGAT
>DASVDB010000161.1 GCA_036381315.1 Bacilli bacterium
TCCTGATACAAATTACGCAAATGGCCGATGTCTTCAAAGAAACCCGCTATGTACCGAGCGGGCTTGAACACAAGTCCATGGGCAAAAGATACGGTATCGTTCAAAAACTTCTCGGGCCATGTCGCCTTTTCCCGATTCCCAAGCGTCAGCCCCATCAGAGTGATAGCCAAAATAACTCCGATCAACAGGAAAAACAACCGTCTGCTCCCAATCAATTTAAACAACAACAGCACCTTCTAACGCGTGTACTCAGCGTTTCGACCGACCTGCCGGACCATTTTTCGATTTGAACAAATGGATGTTTTCGAGCGCCCGGCCTGTTCCGATGGCAACGCAATCAAGCGGCTTTTCGGCCACAATGACCGGCATGCCTGTTTCCTGGGACAACACTTTGTCAAGGTTTCTCAAAAGCGCGCCGCCACCGGTCAGCACGATGCCGCGGTCCATAATGTCCGCGGCCAATTCGGGCGGACACTTTTCCAATGTAACCTTGACCGCATCGACAATGCTGTAAACCGTATCGGCAAGCGCATCGGCGATTTCATCCGAAGAGATGGAAATCGTGTTGGGCAGCCCCGTTACCAAATCGCGGCCGCGGATTTCCACCGTTTCTTTTTTCTCCATCTTTTTGGCCGATCCGATATCCATTTTCAACTGCTCGGCTGTTCGTTCGCCGATCATCAGGTTATAGTTGCGTTTGATATATTGGGCGATCGCTTCGTCGGCTTCGTCGCCGGCGATGCGAACGGAACGGCTGGTGACGATGCCGCCCAGCGAGATAACGGCGACTTCCGTCGTCCCGCCGCCGATGTCGACAACCATGCTGCCGGTCGGTTCCCAAACCGGCAAGTCAGCGCCAATCGCCGCGGCAAACGGTTCTTCAATGGTAAACGCTTCTTTTGCCCCCGCCTGCCGGGTGGCATCTTCAACCGCCCGTTGTTCGACCGCCGTAATTCCCGACGGCACACAAACCATGACGTTCGGGTGCCTTCCAAACAGCGACCGCGGCTTTAACGCCTGCCGGATAAAATGCTTCAGCATCGTCGCCGTCGTTTCGAAATCGGCGATGACGCCGTCTTTCATCGGGCGCACGGCCTGAATGTTGCCGGGTGTTCGCCCAATCATTCTTTTGGCCGACTCGCCCACGGCTTCGATTGTTTTTGTATCCATGCGAATTGCGACGACGGAAGGTTCCCTCAGTACAATGCCTTTTCCCTTCATATATACAAGCGTATTGGCGGTTCCCAAATCAATTCCCAGATCGCGGGTAAAATTACCGAACATGTTGTCGTTTTCTCCCTTCCTATCCTCACATGATGTCCAAAAGTGGGCAATTTTCTGCTTTACGCCCGATTCCAATCTATTATATTACATCAATCCTTGCTCCTTCAAACTGATAAAATGACCGTCGCCGATGATCAGATGATCGAGTACATCGATGCCGATCAACTCGCCGGCCTCCATGAGCCGTTTGGTCAGGCGGATATCTTCCTGACTGGGAGTGGGATCGCCGCTCGGATGATTGTGCGCGCAAATGATCGACGCGCTGCTTCTTTTTATCGCCGCGCGGAACACTTCCCGCGGATGGACAATCGTGGAATTCAGACTGCCGATCGAGAGCGTTTCCTGACCAATGATGTGATTTTTCGTATTCAAAAACAAACAAATGAAATGCTCCTGCTGCAAATAACGCAAATCTTCCATGATGAATTGCGCCACATCGTGCGGCGAACGAACGGCAACCATATCGTTCCTAACCGTACGGGCCAGTCTGCGCCCAAGCTCGATGCTTGCTTTAACCTGCACCGCCTTGGCAGTGCCGACGCCTTTGATGGATACCAGTTGATCCGGGCTCATCTCCACCAGATTGCGTAATCCGCCGGCTTCCATTAAAATCCGGTTGGCCAAAGTGACAGCCGATTCCGAATAAGTGCCGGTTCTTAATAAAATTGCCAGCAATTCCGCATTGCTGAGCGCTTGCGCCCCAAATTGCAGCATGCGTTCTCTCGGTCTTTCCTCAATTGGAACATCGCGCAATGTTAGATTGGGCGATATTGCCATCAATTTCCCCTCTTTCCTGGTTTAGTTTTCCAACACATTTAAACCGAATTGCTCCAGCATATCGCTTAATAGCGATAACGGCAGTCCCACCACATTAAAGTAGCAGCCTTCGATGGAATCAATCAGCGTTGCGCCGATGCCCTGGATCGCGTACGAACCGGCTTTGTCCAACGGCTCGCCAGTCGCGACATAGCGCCTGATCTGCCGTTCGTTCAACGGCTTCATATGAACGCGGGTTACGCGGTGGGAAACGACGGTTTTGCCCGTCCCCGGCTCCGTTAAAGCGACGCCGCTGAACACTTCGTGCGTTTTTCCCTGCAAACGCGCAAGCATCGCCGCCGCATCTT
>DASVDB010000162.1 GCA_036381315.1 Bacilli bacterium
ATCAATCATTTTTTGACAGAAATAAACGGTTTCAGTTGTGGTACAATATCCGTCAGAGGTGAAAAACATGGCTTCGATTCCCAAATTTCTGATTGTTACAGGTGCCATTCTCATCATAGTCGGTCTTGTTTGGCCGGTTGCCGGCAAGTTTCTTCATTTGGGGCGGTTGCCGGGCGATATTGTGATCGAGAAGGGCAATTTTCGCTTCTATTTTCCTGTCGTAACCTGCATCGTGCTTAGCGTTGGCTTGTCCTTGCTCATGTATTTGATTCGGTTTTTTACAAAGTAGCGAATTGGTCCCATTTTTCAGTTTAGAGCTTCATTTATTTTTTTTGCGCGTTGTTTTGTGTCTGTTTAATTCCCGGAGCAAGTCTTGTTCGACACCGTTCAAGTGATTGAGCATCAATTGTCTCGCCGACTCGGAATTATGCTCGACCAAGGCGTCGGCAATCAGCATATGTTCCCTCAAAGATTGTTCCACACGGCCGGGAATTTTCATCGACTGCATGCGGCTTGCCTTTAACAAATCAATCAAGTTAACCATGACCCGCAGCACAACCTCGTTTCCGGCAGCTTCCGCGACCGACAGGTGAAATTCCTGGTCGGATATCGACAAAAACTCATCGCGTTCTTCCTGGGTGGAAAAATTGTTTTTCTCCATGATCTGTTCATAAACTTCTTTGGTTTTCCGCGCAATTTGCCGTAGCAGTATGGCTTTTCCCCTGACGGCGGCCCAAGCGGCGGTTTGGGTTTCCAAGGTTTTGCGGACTTCGAATAATTCGCTCACTTTGTCGGATTGCATAAACAAGAGCGAGGCCAGGTTGTCTATCCGCTCGATATATTGGGCAACAAACACGCCGTTGCCATGCTGGATGTTTAGATAGCCCATCGCGGAAAGCAGTTTCAGCGCTTCCCGGATCGTCGGGCGACTGACTTTCATCATCTCGGCGAGTTCGCGCTCGGGAGGCAATTTATCGCCGGGCTGCAATTTGCCGGTGTCAATCAGTTCGCGGATATGTTCCACGACTTTATTGTAAAATGTTTTTTTGTTTTCGTTGATAGGTGTAAACATCGTCATCGTATTCCAACTTTCCGAAACAACTTTGTTTCAGCAACCAGATACTGATTTCATTTTCACGGACATTTGGGGTATTGTCAATGCTTGCATGAAGCGTTATACTAAAGACGAAATTGGTAATACCACTTACCAATAATAAAAATACAAACATGCATGAAAGCAAAGGGGTGAAAAAAATGCACAAGTTTCTTATTCACAAAAAAGGCGATCACGTAGGTGTGGCCACCGCAAACATTGAGGCGGGCGAGAAAGTTATCGGAGTATTTATGGACGACGACACTACAATTGAAGTGACTGCAAAAAGTGCTGTACCGCTGTCGCATAAAATCGCGATCGCGGCATTGGATAAAAATGCGCATGTTTTGGAGTACGGTTTGCCAATCGGTTTTGCGCCAGAAGGCATTCAGGTTGGCGACTATGTACACACGCATAATTTGAAAACTTTGAGGTGGTAACCGTGAGACAATTATTCGGATATAGACGCGAGAATGGCAAAGTCGGCATCCGCAATCATGTGATCATTCTTCCGATCGATGATATTTCCAACGCCGCCTGCGAAGCGGTTGCCGCCCATGTGCAAGGCACGATGGCGTTGCCGCATTCATACGGCCGGCTGCAGTACGGGAAAGACCTGGAACTGCATTTCCGCACCATGATCGGTACCGGGAGCAACCCGAATGTGGCCGCCGCCATCGTCATCGGCATCGAGCCGAACTGGACGAAAATTGTGGCCGATGGGATTGCCAAAACAGGCAAACCGGTCGCCTGGTTTGCAATTGAGAGAACGGGTGATTTGGAAACCGTGCGCCAAGCGTCGCTTAAAGCGAAAGAATTTGTGCAATGGGCTACCGAACTGCAGCGCGTGCCAATTGAACTGAAAGATTTGACCGTTAGCATTAAATGCGGCGAATCGGACACGACAACAGGCCTGGGTTCATGTCCGACGGTTGGTTACGCCGTGGATTATTTGGTGGATGCGGGGGCAACCGTTTTCTTCGGCGAAACATCCGAGTTGACCGGCGGCGAGCATCTCATTGCCAACCGGTGCGCGACAAAAGAGCTGAAAGACAAATTTATGGCCATCTATAACGACTACGTTGCGGAAATCAAGAGCCAGGGCGTGGACCTGCTCGGCTCGCAGCCTACGCAAGGCAACATTATCGGCGGGTTGTCGACGATTGAGGAAAAAGCGCTGGGCAACATTGAAAAGACAGGAACCAAAAAGATCATCGGCGTGCTTGACCCTGCGGAAGCGCCTGCCAACGGACCGGGGCTTTATTTCATGGATACGTCTTCCGCCGCCGCCGAATGCATTACGCTGATGCAAGCGGGCGGCGCGGTCGTGCATTTCTTCCCGACGGGACAAGGCAATATTATCGGAAACCCGATCGAACCTGTCATAAAATTGTCGGCAAACCCGATAACGGTAAGCACCATGAGCGAACATATCGATTATGATTGCAGCGGGCTATTGACTCGTGAATTGAAACTGCGCGAAGCCGGCGAAGGATTGCTGGAATATTTATGCCGCGTTGTAAACGGCCGTTACACATGCGCGGAAGCGCTCGGCCATAAAGAATTCGTCATGACGAAGCTTTATCGCAGCGCTTGATGTTGCGTATCCGGCGATCGTTGGGTACCTTTAAAAAAGGTGCCCAACGATCGGTTTTTCAGTTGGAGGTGATTGTTTATGGGAAGCCAGCCGTCCTTGGTCTATTCGGCGGACGAACTTGGCCGATTTGTCAGACAAGTGTTTATCCGGCTCGGCATGCCGCGAGAGGATGCAAAAATAGCCGCGGAATCGCTTGTGCGGGCGGACCTGGAGGGAAACGGAAGCCACGGCATCAGCAGACTGCCTATCTATGCCGCGCGCATGCGGGAGGGCAGAATTGCCGCCGCTCCGGACATGCGTTATGAACAGTTCGGATCAGTTCTAAAGGTGGACGGGGGCAACGGATTAGGCCAGGTCGTGTCTTACCGCGCATTGGAGAAAGCGATTCCGTTGGCCAAAGAAAACGGCTTGCTGGGCGTGTTCGTTCGCAACAGCAACCATTTCGGCACCGCGGCTTATTTTTGCCGACAAGCATGCGGAGAAAGCCTCGCCGTCATCGCCATGACCAATTCACCTCCGGGCATCCCCCCGTGGGGAGGGAAAAAAGCCTTTTTCGGCACCAATCCGATCGCTTTCGGATTTCCCTTGCGTTTTAAACCGCCGGTAATCATCGATATGTCTTCCAGCGTTGTCGCCAGGGGGAAAATCATTTTGGCGAACAAAATCGGGGAAGCGATTCCGTTGGGGTGGGCGATCGATGAAAACGGCGTGGAAACGACCGATCCGGCCGCGGCTTTGCGCGGAGCCGTTCTCCCGCTGGGCGGAGCGAAAGGTTACGCCCTGGCAATGGCAATCGAAATCATGTGCGGAGTATTGAGCGGCGCCGCATATGGTCCGCATGTAAATAATCTTTATAAAGACGGAGACCCGGCGGCAAATGTCGGACATAGCTTTCTTTTATTCGACATATCGAAATGGATGCCGCTGGATCATTATTATGCGGTAATGGACGAATTTGTCCGGGAAGTAAAAAATATTCCAAAGGCTCCCGGAACCGAAGAAATTTATTACCCCGGCGAGCGGCGGCACGCGAAATACGCGGCGGCGCTTGAAAGCGGGCTGACGATCGCGCAAGAAGTGCTCGATGAATTGGCGCGTTGGGGAGAAAAATTGGGAGTCGGCCTGCCTAAAGGAGTGAAATCCACTTGAAAATTGTGATCACGGAAATAAATTGGCCGATCGGGATCGAACTGCTTCAGGCGGAGGGGTGGGATGTTGTTTATGATCCTGACCTCTGGAAAGATCGGGCCAAATTGCAAACGGAACTCAAGTCGGCAGACGCCATCATCGTCCGCAACCAAACCAGGGTTGATGCGGAACTGCTCAATTGGAAGCACCGTTTGAAGGTGATTGGCCGTTTGGGCGTAGGTCTGGACAATATTGACCTGATCGAGGCGGGCAGGCTAAACATTCCGGTGATTTACGGAAAAAACGCCAACGCAACTTCCGTTGCCGAATACGTCATTGCGGCCATGTTTGCGTCCAGCCGTTTGCTGAATGAAGCGAACTTAAGCGTGCGAGCGGGGGAATGGAACCGCAAAAAGTTCACCGGCACGGAAGTTTGCGGGAAAGTGCTGGGCCTCATCGGCGTCGGCGAAATTGGCCATCGCGTGGCGGTCAGAGCTAACGCGCTCGGTTTAAGGGTCATCGGGTACGACCCGTATGTGGCCCCTTATGATTTTCCCGTCGCCGAGACCGGAATCAAACTTGCGAGTTTCGAGCAAGTCATGGCTGAATCCGATTTTATCAGCCTGCACGTTCCTTTGACGGAACATACCCGCCACCTTGTCGACATGCATGCAATTAAGAAAATGAAGCAATCGGCAATCATCATCAACAGCGCCCGCGGAGGCATTATTCATGAGACGGACCTTCATGAAGCGCTGCAAAAAGGCATGCTGGCCGGCGCCGTGCTCGACGTGCTGGAGCAAGAGCCGCCGCCTGCCGATCA
>DASVDB010000163.1 GCA_036381315.1 Bacilli bacterium
TACGCTGACCGTAACATTGGATGAGTTGCTGTTATTTTTTCATACGGACAAAATTGTGTTCGGGTATACGCCAAAATACAACATCGCGCCGGGGCAGATGATCGCCGCCGCGATTGCCGATGGAAACGAAACGCGGATCGGCCAGCTTAAATGGGGACTGATTCCGCCGTGGGCAAGTAATGAAAAAACCGGCTACAAAATGATCAATGCGCGCGCCGAAACGCTGGATAAAAAGGCGGCGTTTAGCGATGCGATCAAGCGCAAACGCTGCCTGATACCAGCCGACGGTTTCTATGAATGGAACCATAGCGGGGAAAAATATCCCGTGCGCATCGTCATGAGCGACCGCGGCCTGTTCGCCATGGCCGGGATTTATGAAACGTGGACCGCTCCGGACGGCCGCAAGGTACATTCCTGCGCAATCATTACGACCCGTCCCAATGAGCTCGTGTCCAAACTGCACGATCGCATGCCCGTGATCGTGAGACGGGAACATTGGCCGTTGTGGCTGGATCGGAATATGCGGGACATTCGTTTACTGACGCCGTTGTTTGCGCCATACCCCGCGGAGGAAATGGAGTATTACCGGGTTTCCCCCGCCGTCGGCAACGTGAAAAACGACTCCGCCGCCTGCATCGAACCAATCGCTTAACCATGGTGTGGCGCCAGTATGGCGTCATTCCTGCAAGCTGTACGGATCAATCGCGATTTCGCGAAACTTGCCTTTCCAATATTCGTCTCCCGGCAAGCCGGCGAAAGCCTCGCTGGCGCGATTGCAGTATAGCGTCTGAATCACTTTGGTATATTCGATGGCGCCCGAGTTCTGAATGAATTCAAGAATGTCGGCTTTTGCCTGCAAAAACTGTTCCTTCGTGGCGATTCCCTCGTAAAATTGCTTGAACAACGGATAATCTTCTTCGCTATGCTGCAATAAAAACAAAGTCGTGAGCGTTTTCTTTTTATGCAACAGGTCATTTTTCAAATCAAACCGCAGCACATCGCGCATGTCATTGTTGAGTTGCGCCATCACCCCGGCGTATTCCGCCACCGTGTCAATCCGTTCGATCGTGTCGCGGCCCTGCAAATGAGCGAGCGTGTATCCGATCGTACAAGCCAGGCGAAACAGCGAGCCGGATTTTTCGTGCACCATCGCCAAATATTCCTGTTCCGAGTTGATCGCATTATTCAAATCAATTTGCTGGCCGTTAATGGAACGGGTCACCAGCCTGCCGATAATCGCGAAAAACGCAATTTCCCCCCCATTATGATGAGCAATTGTCTGGCCAAGGTCGGCAAACGCCGCGAAAATAAAGCCGATCACCACATTGAGCGCGGTAGCGCGCGGGACGACCATCCACGGTTTGGCCACATTATCTTCGTCCTGCAAATCGTCCAGAATATCCAGCGCCAGAATTAGCAACTCCAGATTGGCCGCCACCCGGTGAATGTCCGGCGAATTGCCGCCAAACATATAGTGGCTGCATAATACGATATCGGACCATGTGCTCTTTTCTTCCTGTTTGTCGGCAAGCGCGCGCTTCATCAACTCATTCAATTCGCGCACGCGAAAATATTCGTCGATCACGCGCAGCGCTTCTTTCATGATGATTTCTTGCAATTCGCCTCACCTCTTTCATTCGGGGCAAAAAATCAATTTGTTTCCAGGTACTTTTTGATTGCCTGCGCCCGGGATTTCACTCCATATTTTTGGTAGACTTTTTTCAAATAATTATCAACTGAACGTTTGCTCATATGAATTTCTTCAGCGATTTGTTCGTTGGTAAATCCTTTGATCACCATTTCCATGATGCTTTGCTCGTCGTTTGTGAGTATTTGTTCCGACATTTTGGTGCCGTTTATCCTCATTTGCTGAAAAATGTGCAACGGCACCACGGTGTGGCCTTGCATGACGCTTTGGATCATGGCCAGGTACACTTCGCCCTTTTCTTCTTTGGAAATAATTCCGCTTACTTTCAACTCTATCAAATGGTTGAACAGATCGGATATGTCAAAGCCGGTGAAAATGATCACATGAATGTGCGGATGCGCCGTCTTGATCTTTTTTAGCACTTCATCCCCGTAAATATCGGGCAGGTTAAAATCAAGAAAAACAATATCCGGATTATGCTCTTCCACAAGTTGCAGAGCGGTACAGCCGTCCGCTGCGACACCAACCACCTGCACCGACTCCAGCTCTTCCAGCAGGTCTTTGGTCGCTTGCGCCATTAGCGGGTGATCTTCCACGATCAACAACCGGATCGGCTCTTTCATGAAATCATTCCTTTCATTTTGGGAATTTCATTCGAAGCTTACTAAGATTGTATATTCTATTAATTGAATATACAATCTTTTTTTGCGCAATTGCGCAAATATAATGTGCGCGATTGCGCAATTGATTTGCGCAGAAAAAAACGACTTCCAAAGGTACAATATGGATAGCATAAAATTCCAATTGGCCTTGGCCATCTTTACGGCACACAATCTTTGGAGGTGTCCCATGAACGAATTTGCCAAAAGCGAGAATGAGAAATATCTTTCGATGGCTATTCAGGCGGTATTGCACCATCACCGTTCGGACATCGCCAAGCTGAATGATGAGCGGGCAATCGCGGATCTGATCCAGAATATGTCGGAAGAAATTTTGAAAGTTGCGCAAAATTTTAAAAACATCACGGATACGGCTTTTATTACTATCGGGAAAAAAGGGTTGAATTGAAAGATGAAGTCTTGTGATGAAACAAATTCCTTTTCATTGCTCAGCGACAACCACTTGATCGACTGTTATTTAAAATCGCTGGAACTGGATATGGAACCGGCTTTTATTGAACTGTTGGAGTTGGAGATGGAACGCAGAGATATTCCCGTCGATTTTGTCAAACTAGGCCACCCATCTTACGTTTTTTCATCCTGAATCAGACCGCGTCTCGATTGTGCCCGGAGCGTTTGCCAAGTCGGCGGAACGCTTTTTTATTTTTTTATCAAATTGGCCTTAGCCAAGCATGCTTGCATCTGAAATGATGTTGTCATTTTGTGTGATTCAGTTTATGATAGCAGCATCATGGAATTCCTTCCCGGAAAGGATGAAAGCATGGAGCGCAAGGCAACTGAACGCATCAACCATCTGGATTTGTACCGTGCGTTTGCCATTCTGGCAGTGATCGCCATCCACGGGACATCCATCTACGCCGCCAAAGTTCCGAAAGACTCGCTGTTTTATCCCGTCTACTTTTTTATAAACAAAGGAAGCATGTTTGCCGTTCCCGCCTTCTTGTTTTTAAGCGCGCTCGTTCTGTTTTACAATTACTATCCGCGCGAACGGAATTCATGGAGCGGATTTTGGCGGAAACGCATGAAATTTGTGCTTGTTCCCTATTTTCTATGGTCCTTGTTTTATTTCCTGCTTTTGCAGATCGGAATCAACCGTTCGCTTACCTTCGATGCCTTTATCGGCTTCGGGAAAAAGCTTTTGCTCGGCACAAACTATACCCATTTGTATTTTATTTTTGTGATCGCCCAATTTTATGTGCTGTTCCCGCTTATGCTCGCCCTGGTCAAAAAAGTCCCTGCCATCGCTAGGCATTTGATCGCAACCGGCATTGTGGTCCAAATCGCTTTTGTTTTTTTGAACCGCTCCGTTCTGCATATTACCACGACAGGCAGACTGGTTATAACCTATACCCTGTTTTTATGCCTTGGCGCCTATATCGGCATGAATTACCGCAAATACATAGACAAGCTCTATGCGAACAGATGGCCGTGGATTGTGGCGTGGGCCGTTTCCGGCGTCGTCTTTCTTACGTATTTATGGTTAATGGACCATGGCATCACCTGGAAATCGGATCTGAACGGATACTTGTACAACGTTTTGTATTACGGATACGTATCGTTATCCTGCATTGCGCTTTTGTTGATCTCAAGCGCCCTGCACGCCAAGAGAGGACGGCTGGTTACGCTGCTTCAGTCGATCGGTATCGGGTCGTTTGCGATTTATTTCGTCCATCCTGTTTTCTTGCTCGTGTGGCGGCGCTATATCCAGCAAACTGGCGATGTTATTTTGTTCCACCTGCTGACGGCTGCCGGAGCGATAGCCGCCCTTACGCTCTCCTGGTTTATGTATTTGGCGATCCGCAAACTGAAATGGGCCTGGCTGCTCACGGGAAAATAAAATAACGGGCAGGTTACGGATTGCCCGGCAGCGAATATGGTAGATGGGAAATCGTTTGATATTGGGGAGTTGAGTGTTTGTGGAAACGAAATCCGAGGTCAAAATGTGGCGCTGCGTCGAAACAGCCGCGGATGCCAGGGTTGTTTTGCGGGAATGGATGGATGCCTACGGCAACGACATATGGAATTATGCGTTTGTCATGCTGCAAAACGCCGCGGATGCGGACGATATCACACAGGAAGTGTTTTTGCGGCTTTATCGCGATATGCCGGAATTTTTGCGGGAGCCTTCTTTAAAATTGCGCATTTTCGCCTTGACGCGCAGTTGCATTGCCGATTACAAACGATCATCCATTTTCCGCAGGCTTTTCTTTTACCGCCAAACGGAAACGGGCATGGCGCAGCATTCCCCGGCAAACAAACTGTGGCGGCAAATACTTAGCCTGCCGGCCAAGTCCCGCGAAGTTTTAATTCTGTTTGGCCATTACCGGTTCTCGCTCCATGAAACCGCCGCCATTTTGCATATCAGCGCGGGAAAAGTCAAAGCAAGACTGCGCGATGCGCGCCGGCGTATCCTCGAACAAGGGGAAGATGGGCAAAATGGATCCGAACAACGAGGATAAAAAATTGCGGGACCGGCTATCCGCGGATCCCACCGGCGAGCCCGGTTTTACCGAACGATTGCGGGCGCGAATCGAAGAAAAAGTACGCCGGGAGACGCGGAAAAAACGCAGAAAATGGTTGCTTTTGGGGAAAGCCGCATGCATTTCGGCGGCGATCCTGATCATGCTTTATTACCAACCTGCGGGAAAATCGCTGCTGCCGCAAAGAACGCCAACATCGGATACGTTAGCCGGGGAAAGCGCGAAGACGATTTCCGTAACCCCGTATGCGCGCCCGCAAATAAGCGACGCTTTGCTGCTTGGGCTGCGTAGCGGCAATCCCGCCGCATACCGAACGCTCCTGATTGCTCCCGAAGGCGGAAAATTGCAGATTGCGGCGCAAGGGAACGATATCCTGCTGCCATACAAAATCGAGTTTTGGAAAATCGTCACGGAGACCCGCGCGACGCGGGAAGGAACCATTCGCTACGTTGCGGCATATCCGGCGGAAGAAGCCGGCAAAGCCGTCCGGCATAGCGGCGCCGAAGGCGCGGATTTGTCGACGGGCCGAATCCTGCATGACGAGCGGCTGTCGTTTGTCGGCAACAAGTATTTGTCCCTGGAAATGTTGCGCGATCGCGGACAAGCTTATCCCAATTACCGGGTTGAAACCGTCACGCAGCTTCGGGGAACCGGAACGGATGAAATGCCCGCACGCCTCCTTGGCAAACGTGAGCCTTTCGTATCATTGAGCGGTATGCTGGCGATCCATGACGCCTATTCCGACAGTGACTGGGGCATCGTTCGGGGGCAGGGAAAATGGTCGGCTATTGCGAAAAGAAACGGCAAAGACCTGTCTTTGGAAAGCGACGGTTACCGCACAATCAACGCAAAGTTGCTTGAGTCGGTTGTTTCCCACGACGATTTGGCGGTTCCGTGGTCGACGGTGCGAAAATTGCGGCCGGACGCAAGCGACGCCTTGACATCGCCGGATCATGATTTGCTGGCCATTGTCAGCGAACAGGAAATCAGCTTTTTCCAGATAAACGGCAATGTTGGCACAGAGCCTCTTTTGATCGTACCGCTGCAAAATGGCGAAAAGTTGATCATGGCGCAATGGGCAACCGGAAATTATGTCGCCAAATGGATCAAGCAAACGCGTAAATATTTGGAAGGAAGATAACATGGGCCCCGGCGGGAAAGACTTACCGCCGGGGTTTTGCGTGCCTGGTGGCGGTTGCCAGCAACGGATTGTCGGGCCATGCATGCTTTGGATAGCGCCCTTTTAAATCTTTGCGCACCGCAAAATAGGTGCTGCGCCAAAAATTCGCCAAATCTTGCGTCACCTGCACCGGCCGCTGCGCCGGGGACAACAAATGCAAGGTGACCGGCACTTGGCCGCGCGCGATTCGCGGTGTATCTTGTTGCCCGAACATTTCCTGGATGCGCACAAATAACGCCGGCGCAGACGGGTCGCTGTAATCGACGGGGATACGGGAGCCGCTGGGCACGACAATATGCGTTGGAGCATACTCGTCCAACCGGCGGCGTTGTTCCCAGGTCAGCATATTCTCGATAATTGCCGCCATGGACAATTTTTGCAGATCGCTGCGGCTTTTCATCCCCTGCACA
The DNA here is from genome assembly GCA_036381315.1 of Bacilli bacterium. Classification (NCBI taxonomy): domain Bacteria; kingdom Bacillati; phylum Bacillota; class Bacilli; species Bacilli bacterium. Next base: position 6,399 of record DASVDB010000163.1, read on the forward strand.
TACGGGCTCAACCAGTCGGGCAACGTCGCAAGCAGCGTTTCCGCGGAAACATCCGGCCACCCAGCTTCGCGCGCATGCATAAACCGCAGCCGATCAAGCAGTTGGTGCGCCGCTTTCGTCCACGGCAGCATGTCCAGTCCGTTTGCCGCGATGCCCTGCATCAAAGCCGCGGCCGTTTCTTCCCGGCCGACATCCGGCGCGGCGGCTTCCGCCAACGCGATTGCCCCAAGCCTGGCAAACGTGCGCGCGCGAACCGCTTGCGCCGCATCGTCCCAGGCAACGACCGTATCTTGCGTGATCAACTCCCCGCGATAACGCGCCAACGTTTCCGCAGCAATCGGAGCGGCAAGCAAAATGCGGCTTTCATGGCCCGCGTCGTCCAGTTCGGCGGCCACCAAATAAGGTTCCTGCGCCAGCGGCTGCGCTGCGGATAGCACCGCTCCCCGGCCGTTTTTCAACAAGAACCGTCCCGCTCCTTTCCGTTGGGCTATCCTGTCGGGATAGGCGAAGGAAAGCAGCAATCCGCAAGCGGCAATATCGTCATGCCCGCCGTGTTTGATGCCCAAATCCCGCTTCCAACGGTTCGCCTCATCGTTAATGCGTTTGGCCGCCGCCGGGTCGATGGCGCCGGTTGCGGTTGCGCCGGCACTGCGAACAGCCGCGATGACGCTGCGCAAATCCGCGGCATATGCGCCCCCGAGCGGGCGAAGCGAGTCGCGTCCGCTTAAAAGCGCAGCCAGCTCGCAGGCAAGTTCGCCCAACTGCAGCGGGATTGCCTTAAGCACCATATGCGCCAGCCGGGGGTGCATGCCAAGCGCTGCCATGTCTCGCCCATGCCGGGTTATCCGGCCGTTTTCGGCAAGCGCGCCCAGCTCGCGCAAAACTTCGCAGGCCTGGCGGTAGGCGCCCGTTGGCGGCGGTGTCAGCCAGGAAAGTTCGGACGGTTCCGTCGCGCCCCAAACGGCAAGGTTCAGCGCGAGCGGCGCCAGATCGACAGCGGCAATTTCCGGCGGATGATCGGGGGCAAGATTGCGGTCTTCCTGCTCCGTCCACATGCGGTAGCAGACGCCCGGCCCCAGCCTTCCGGCTCTGCCGCGGCGCTGATCCGCCGCGGCCCGGGATACCGGAATGGTTTCCAGATGCGACATGCCCGTACGCGGTGAAAAGCGGGGCACGCGCATGAAACCGCCGTCGATGACGATCTGAACGCCTTCCACGGTCAAACTGGTTTCAGCGATGGACGTTGCCAGAACAACTTTCCGTTCACCTTTGGCGGCGGGAAGAAGCGCGCGATCCTGCTCGCTTTGCGGCAGACTTCCGTACAACGGGGCGATCAGCACAGGCTGCCCAGCGATAAGCTCCCGCAAAATTTTCTCCGTCCGCCTGATTTCTCGCGCACCGGGCAAAAAAACAAGGATGTCCCCCGCATCGTTGCGCAGAGCTTCGCACACTTTTTGCGCCACGGCGTATTCGCTGCGGTCGGCATGCCTGTTTGGCAAAAAGCGCGTTTCCACCGGGTGGACGCGGCCTGCGCAGGCAAGAACCGGCGCGCCGCCCAACAGCGTCGCCACCGGTTCGGCGGCGAGCGTGGCCGACATGACCAACAGACGCAGATCGTCGCGCAATAACGCCTGCGCTTGCAGGCAAAAAGTAAACCCCAGGTCGGCGTGCAAATTGCGTTCGTGAAATTCGTCAAAAATGACGAGACCGGCGCCTTCTAAAGCGGCATCTTCTAGCAGCATGCGCGTGAGCACGCCTTCCGTAACCACTTCGATGCGCGTCGTTTTTCCAATGCGGGTGTCGTTCCGCATGCGGTAACCGACGGTTTCCCCCACCCGCTCGCCCACAGAGGCGGCCATATAGCGGGCGGCGGCGCGGGCGGCGAGGCGGCGCGGTTCAAGCAGGATGATTTTTTTGCCGGCAAGCCACGGCTCTTGCAGGAGCGCCAACGGAACCCGTGTTGTCTTGCCGGCGCCCGGCGCGGCAACCAATACGGCATTGTTGTTTTTACGCAAAACGCTTTGCAATTTCGGAATGATTTCGTCAATCGGCAATGGATTCATAAGCCAAGTATAGCGCCTGTCCCGTTCGATTTCCAATGCCGCGGCAACCTCCATCTGCCGTGGTTGCCCTATCTGCTGCCGGTTCCGCCATCTGCCGTGGTTGCCTCATCTGCCGCGGTTACCCCCATCTGCTGCCGATGCCCCATTTGCCGATGTTCCCCACATTTGCACAACGCGAGCGCTACCCTCCCCGCCCAGCGCTAACGGACGCAGCAGAGGCTATTTGCTGAAAAAAGGCCGGGCAAAAATTTTAACGGACGCCACAGCGGCTATTCACCGTTTTTTGCCTGAATACCGCACAAAGTGCTAAAATAAGCGCACCTACGTCCGTTTAAACTTAAAAACCGGGCGTAAAACCCAAAATAGCCTCTGTCACGTCCGTTAGAGTCGGAAAGCCCGCTACCACACGACCGTTAGCACCCTACCAAGCCGTGTCGCGTACGAATTTTCGGGCAAACAAATCCGATAACGTCAACTCTTGCCAGGGATGCGCCTGTTTTGCCTTATCCCGAAAACTTTGGAGCAGAAAAGCGATTTGTTCATTTTGCTTTTCCGCATTGGAAAGCCGCATGACCGCCGGCGCAGCATCGTTCGATAGCCCGGCCAAATACGCGGCGTCGAGCTTGCCGGTTTGTTCGAAGCGGGCGACATTCAATGATGCGGCGATTCCTTCGATATTGCTGCTGGCAACCAACGCGTAAGCCAAAATGCCGGTTGCGAGCCACATTTTAACCAGCGGGAATTGTTTTCGCCAAATTCGGATCAAACCCCAAACAAACAGAATAAACATCACCAACATAAAAGCATGCACCAACAGACGCAGCACCGTAAAGCCGTAGGCTTCCTCATATAATGCCAGCCGGATGTAGGCGGATGCAAGCATGACGAACGAATTGGCAGCGAGCAGCGTTTGCAGCGCCTTTAATATAGCCGAAATTTTCCGGTTACCATCCACTGAGCGAAGCGAAACGATCAAGAGTGTCAAATTGATCAGCGAAACGACGTTCAGTTCGGCAAACCCTTTGTGAATATAGTCGGCATAAGTAAGGCCATTCGGCAAACTTCCCGATCCGCCCGCGAACAAATAGGAAAATTGGATCGCCACGAACAGAACGAACAAACTGTTTACCAATATCAATACGGTAATCACCGTAATGCTGTCGAGAATATAGCCTACGCCCTTTTCCCCCGTCTCGTGATCCGCCGATTTGCCAGGCCGCGGGTGTGCCAGCCCCATTACAAAGCCATAGGCGTAACCGGCAACGGCGAGCACCACCACGGCGCGAAACAGCCACTCCCCGAAATGCAGGCCGGCAAACCAATCCGGAATCCGTCCCAACATGCGTTGAAACAGGGCATCGGCGGAACCGAGCAAGGTGCCGACGACAACAAGAAGCGGCGCCGAGATGAGCAGGCCGAGCAAAATCTGCCGCAGGACATATGATTGTTGCCGTCCGCTTCTTTGGAACGTGCCGCGCAGCAGAAGAAAAAGCAATTTCATCCGGCTAAACGTTTGCGGAAACAGTTGCGCTGCCAACTTCGGAATAAACCGTTGCGGTGTGTCTCCGCGCGTTTCCGCCGCCGCCAAAAAGGTATGGACAACGATAAGCGCCGGCAACGCCAATACGTTCAAAATACGAAATGTCTGATTGGCGTAGACGACAATATCCAGCGTTAGCATGACGACCGCCGCAAACAATACGGTGGAAAAGCGCCGCCCAGGTTTCGCGGAAATCCCCGTTGCGCGAAAATAAAATATGTAAAACAAAATTACGAACGGCAACACGGAAATTCCGAAAGTCCCACGGTAAAACAGCTGATCGAAAGCCACTCCCAACAGGGCAGCGAACAGCACCGCCGTTTTTTCTTTGCCGTTCCATACCTTCTCTACGTTATGAATCTCCATATCGCACCTCTTCAACATATTAGACCGCATCTGCGGCCGCATATGTCCAGCGCGGCTTCCGCGAATGCCTGAACGCGTTCGGGATGCAGCCGTTCGAGCAACTCCCGCTCATGCCCGCCTTCATCTTCCACGCAAGCCGCCTGTTGCACCGCCGCAAGCAGATCGTGCCAATGTGCCGGCAATACATGTTGCAGCTTGCTAACCGCATCATGATCATCAACGATATCTTCATCAAACGTCACGTCCGCGAGAGCACGCACAAATGCCAGTATTTCTTCCGCCGTTTGCCGCAGTTCACTGCGGAAAAAAAACGAACCGACACGTTCAGAAACTTCCCGCGCCGCCTGTTCTGTCCAGAACGTGGCCATTCCCATCGGCATTCCCCCGCCTTTCTTTACTAACTTTCCTTTTCTAATCATTATTGTATCAATTAAAATAGGAAGAAAAAGAGAATCTTTCCGCTTAGAAATTTCCTGTTTTATTGCCGCAAAAGCAAATCTGGGGTATCGTATAAGAAGCGAAGGGAGGGGACGAACAGTTGAAGCTTGCGAAGTATTATTTGCAATTGCACAGCCGGTTCCCGCAAGCGGCACATGCGCAGGGCGAACTCGTGACGATCGACGAATTGGCGGATTTGCTGGCCTGCACCCATCGCAATGTGCAGCTTATTTTGCAGCGGATGGCGGAGCGCGGCTGGATCAAGTGGGAGCCTAGACGAGGCCGGGGACGGCGCTCGCAGCTATTGCTCGCAGCGCCCGCCGACCGCATCGCGCTTGATTTTGCCAAACAGCTGGTAGACCGGCATCATCTGCGGGATGCGCTGGAACAGTTCAATATCCCGGAAATGCCGCAGTCGGCAGGCGACATTTTTCAGGAGTGGCTGGCCGGATACTTCGGCTATCATCCGGAATTCAAAGGCAACAAGAAAATCGACACGTTGCGTTTCCCGGTCAGTCAACCCATCCGAACATTGGACCCGCTTATGACCAACCTGTCCAGCGAATCCCATCTGGTCAATCAAATTTTTGACAGTTTGGTGCGCTACAACCGGAAAAAGGGAGTTGTTGAACCGGCCATCGCCCACGCGTGGGAAAGCAATCAGGCGCATACCGAGTGGACTTTGTATTTGCGCAAAGGCGTCAAATTTCACCATGGCCGGGAACTGTCTGCCGAAGATGTTTTTTTTACGTTGGAGCGAATCCGCACTTCGCCGGCAAAATCGCTATATCGGAAAGCAATCGTCGGCATTTCCACCATCGCGATCCTCGATCCGGTCACCGTGCGCATCCGGTTATCTGAACCAAACGCGCTTTTTCTGGAATATCTGAGTGTCAGCAGAGCTTCCATCGTACCGGCGGAGATCGTACGAACATCGCCTGCCACATTTGCCAAAAATCCGATCGGCACCGGGCCGTTTCGCTTAGCCGAACATGGCGAAGGGATCTGGGTGTTGGAGGCTTTCGAAGGTTACTTTGGCGGGCGCGCCCATCTTGACAAGGTGGAGATTTGGCACATCCCCAATTTTTCGCCTGCCGAAAAAACGGATAAATGGGAGCGATTTCAAATCATTCACAGCTACCGTCTGCCGGAACGCGTATCGCAAACATGGAACGAAGTGCAGGAAATGGGCACAACGTGCAAATTCGTCACGCTGAATGTGCACAAAGACGGCCCGTTGCAAAACGCCGCCTTTCGCCGCGCATGCTGCCAAGCGATAAACTTAAGCCGCATCTACGCGCGCTTAAACGATCAGACGGTGGAAAAAGCGGACGGGTTCCTGCGCGCAAGCAACCGGAAACAAGGCGATCATGCCGCACAGACGCCGCAAATTCCGGCGAATTTGTCCGCATTAAGCGGAAACACGCTTGTCCTGTGCACGATTCCCCAATACGAACACGATGCCGTTTTGCTTAAGGAAGAATTGCGGCAATACGGTATCGATTTGCAAATAGACACGGTTGATGCGGAGGAGTTCAAAGGAGAGCGGAGGCTGAATGCCGATTTGATTTTATTTGCGCTATTGTTGGACAACGACCTTGAACTTCGCCTGATTGACTTATACGACAGTATTTCCGAACATCTGCATGCGCGCGGCAGGGATAAGATCGACGGCAAATTGCGGCAAATCATGCGGGAGCCGGCGGCGGAGTTACGCAACAGGTTATTTGTCGAAATTGAACAATATATGCTGGCGCAAAGCCTGATTTGCTTTTTATACCGGCGCAGGCTGCAAGCGGTGTTTCACGCGTCGGTCAAAGGCATCAGCCTGGATTCCCTCGGCTGGCTTCGCTTCAAGGATATCTGGTTTAAAACGGAGTTGCCTTGCGATGATGATACAATCCGGAACAACCCAAGCCGATAACTAGCAGGATGATCGCTTCCCCTGACGCGCCGGACGATACAGCGAACAGGAAGGAAAGCACAAGCAGCGATAACGCATGCAATCCGAAGCGGACGAGACGGGCGGAACGGGCGAAAAGTTCATGGGGAAGCGGGTACATGCAAGCGTGTTCGGATATGTGCCGCATTTTTTGCAATTCCGCCAGTTGAACTGCGATTACAACCGCAAAAAGGCCCCACAGCGCATAACCGGGCAGACCGCCGCCGCTCAAGCCGGTAAGCACAGCGCCCAGCGATGTAAGCCGCAGCCAAATCCCGGATGCTTCCGAGCGATACCAAACCAAAAGGTAAAGGTAAATCCCGGCTCTGCTTGAACGGTACCCCAAATATCGGGCGAGTCGCCGAGGCGCGGGGTTTCTACGCGCTTTCCCTTGAACAGCCGGCACATCGATAAACAGGTTGAGCATCCGAAATGCGAAGGCGCGGTGCCGCTGTTCAAGTTCAACCAGCTTGAGCCAGGGCAGATGCCGATAGGCGCGGGCAGCCGTAGTCAACACAAGCAAGTAGAAAGTGGCTCCCGCAGCCAGAAGCAAACTGCCCAAGGAGAGCGGCAGCTTTAGCAAGGCAAAGGTCAGCGCGCCGGTGACCGCCCACCGCACGATGCCCCATAAACGGCTCGATTCGGCATCATATATATGAAGCTCAAGCCATTTGGCGTGCAGGAGCACTCGTTTCAGCACAAGAAGCAGCAATAACCCAGCGAGAAACTGATGCTTTATTGCGGAATCCGAAAGTTCAAGGAGCGGCCGCAAAATAAACCAGGCAACAGTCGTCACAAACGCTTGAATAACAAACGCTCGCCGCCGCGCCGCGCGGAAATACTCGCCAAGCTGATCCTCAAGCGGCAGCAGGTAAACGATATCCGGGGCGCGCAAATATGTCCTGACAGGCGTAAGCGCCAGAACCGGCAGCAACACAAGGGCCGCGGTCAAGAGCGCCGGGTAGCCGGGCCGAATTTGTTCCAGGAACCGGACGTATAAGTAGGCTGAAATGATCATGATAAACAGGGAGGCAAACGATAAAGTTCGCAGCGCATAGGTTAAATAGGGACGGATTTCTTGCCTAAAGCCGCTAACTCTGCGCGACCACATTAGCTTCGCATTCATGATCGCGTCACCAATTGGCAAAAGACATCATCCAGGGAAGACTCCGCAAAATCGACTCCCGCGGCTTCCCTAAGTTCGGCCAGATTGCCGCTGGCAATAAGCCGGCCTTGGTGCAGCAGCAAAAAGCGATCGCAAAACCGTTCGATCATCGTTAAAATATGCGAGCTCAGCAATATTCCGGCCCCTTCCCGTTTCACCTGGGCCAGCAAATCGAGCAGGGAGCGGATTCCAAGCGGATCAAGTCCGAGAAACGGCTCATCGATCACATACAGCTGCGGCCGGACGAGAAAAGCGCTCATGATCAGCACCTTCTGCTTCATCCCTTTGGACAGTTGCCCCGCCAGCTTGCTCCGATGAGGAGACATTTGGAACCTTTCCAGCAAATCGTCCTCGCGCTTCGCGGCGGTTGCGGCATCCAGGCCATAAGCCATCGCCGCCAGCTCCAAATGCTCATGCACAGTCAACTCCTCGTAGAGCAGGGGGCTTTCCGGCACATACGCATACGTTCGGCGGTATTTGACGGCATCTTCATCAAGAAGCCTGCCGTTTAAGCGGATATGCCCGGAATGCGGCCGCATGAAACCAAGAATGTGCTTGATTGTGGTGCTTTTTCCGGCCCCGTTCAGTCCGATCAAGCCGATCATTTCGCTGCTGTCCACCGTGAAAGAAAGCTGATGCAGCACTTGCCGATCCAAACCATATCCGCCGGTTAAATTCTCTACTTGCAGAAGCTTCGACACGTCCGCAATGCTCCTTCTCGTTATCCTGAATCGCCAAGTATGATATTCTCTTATCATAATAACAACGATCTGTAACAGCAAGTTGTACTTTAAGAACACCAACAGATTTGAGTTGGTTGCGATTCTGGAAAAAAATCTTGCAACAAGAACACTCTTTTCGTGTTTTATTATTAAAGGGGTAGTTACTGTCGTCAGGAGGCATTCTTATGGGGTTCATTAGCTTGCTTCTTATTATTCTAGGATTGCTAATGGTAATACGGCCGTCGATTGTTTGGGCCATCATCGAAAGTTGGAAATCACATGATGCAACCGAACCGTCCGGACTCTATGTTGTGTCTGCTCGCATTGGAGGCGTTCTGTTCATACTTGCGGGTATTGGGGGGGTTCTAGGGTACTGGATACTGTAATCCATTATCATGGTCTGAGGAACCGAGGGAAAAAGGTGATAGAGCCTTTCATCCCTCGGTTTTTGTCGAAAATTTTTTGCCGTTATTGCCAAATTACAAATAAAGTGTAAGGGCTGAATGTTGACTACAACTTTCTTGATGAGTCGATTGATAAACACTTCCTCACAGGCTTCCCTCCGGGGTGGATCTATTCTTTGTTGATAGAACGAAGCTTTTCCCGGAATATCGAATCAAGGATAGTAGATGATTCGGTTGTCGTACAGGCACATATATTCAACACCGCCACGTTCAGGCATGAACTCTCCCGGTTTTTTTTCGGGGAAAATCGGGCAGTTCATTAACCGAAACGACTGCGCTTGTCTTCTTTTTCGGTTTGCTCCAGTACTGTTCGTTGCCAGGCAGATCGTCAAACCACGCCGCATCGGGCGGACAATCCAGCACCATGAATTTGCCGTAATCGCCATCTCTTGACTGGTGGTATTTCAAATAAGCCTTGCCGTTCTCAATCGCCAATATTTCAATTTTTCCTGAAGTGTGACTCATCGACAGGCGCACGCGCTTGCCCAAACCCGACGTTCTTGCTTTCGCTTCCTCAACGATTCGGTATACCCTTTCCAAAGGGAGCACAAAATCATGGTTGCCGGCAACAGGCCGATTGATGAAGAAGTAGTATGGGGTTACGCCCGCCCAGGATAATCTGTCCAGCAATGTTCCCAAAACTTCCGGATCGTCATTGATTCCTTTAAGCACTGGCGTCTGATTGACAACAATCGCTCCGGCATCATGCAGCGCGGCGAAACAGCGTTTCGCCTCGGGCGTAATTTCACGCGGATGATTGATGTGCGCCATCACATAGATGCGCTTTTCTTCGGACGAATGCTCGCGAATCAGTTCAAGCAACTCCTGATCTTCATAAATGCGCATCGGATTGAACACAGGCAGCTTCGATCCGAAACGAATAATTTTGACATGGTCGATTTTTCGTAGCCGCTCCAACAACATTCGCAGCTTTGACGTAGCCAGAATCAGACTATCGCCGCCGGTCAGCAGCACGTTGTTGATCTCGGGATGCCGGGCAATATAGGCAAGTCCAGGCTCCACGTCGGACATCGCTTCCTTGACGTCGTTGCGGAACAGGCGTTTGCGGAAGCAGTACCGGCAATACGCGCCGCACACCTCGGAAACGAGCAACAGGGCGGTTGTGGCATATTTATGCTGGCAGCCCGGCACCACATAATTCGTATCCTCGTCCGACGCATCCCATCGGCCGTACTCTTTCAGTTCTCCTTCATTCGGAATAACCAGTTTGCGAATCGGATCGTTAGGGTCATTCCAATCGATTAAGCCCAAATAGTAGTCATTCACGCGAAACACAAATTTTTCCGTTATTTTCTTCAGCTTTTCTCTTTCCTTCTCCGGTATAGCCGTTATCTTATCGATATCGGTGATATACTTCGGCTGGGCCATTC
>DASVDB010000164.1 GCA_036381315.1 Bacilli bacterium
TCTAACGCACGACTTGTTTGGGGTTGCCGAGATGACAAAAAGGGAAGAGGCAATGATAACAACGATCGAAGAGATATCCAATGCGTTGGAAATTTTAAATGAGCCGTCTCCCTGGTCTGATGATATTAAAGCAAGTGACAACTTTTTAGACCGTTTATTTCCCAAATATTTTGAGAAACTGGGATTGCCAAATATTATGAGAAAAACAGATTATCACGTTTTAGCGGGGTTAATTGAAAAGGAGGCTATTGACCCCGAAGTAATCGAAAAGCTTGATTTCATATTGTCAGTTGCAAAACAAGCCACCCCGCATATTTAAAAAGGCTGTTCAAAAAGCGACATTTCCGGATGGATGCCCATTGGCGTGATCAAAAGCGGATTCCCACTACGGCATGCTTTATGGTAATTCGTTCAATCTGTTGATTTGTTACGTTTTTTCGGGTAGACTTCATATTAGGCGCCTCCTGATGGATTATTAGGGCCAAGACCCGTTACATCTTGCCTAATCCATCACTCGAGGCGCTTCTGTTTTGTCCAAGTCCGCTTAACGGTCGTCATTGACGTGGCAACCATTACTGCCTACATCGCGGTGGCATATTAATGAGAAACTCTATATAAATCGTCGAGGACAACCCATTTATTGTACTCCATTGGGCCCTGTCTTGAAAGCGGGAATCAAGCTGTCGGGAATGAAGATGACAAAACAGAGTTGAAACAGGAAGGAGCGTTCTGGTATGCCGGAAAAAACGATGAAGGCAATCCGCTACCACCGTTTTGGCGGAGCGGAACTGTTGCGACTGGAAGAAACCGCAGTCCCAATTCCGGGAGCGAAAGAAGTGCTTATTCGCGTAATTGCGTCGTCCGTTTTGCCGATCGATTGGAAAATTCGCCAGGGAATGATCCCAATACCGGTTCAATTCCCGGTAATCCCGGGCGCTTCATTTGCCGGCATAGTGGAGGATGTCGGGGCGGAAGTTGCTTCTTTTGCGAGAGGCCAAGCCGTTTTCGGGAGAAGCGGGAAAGGAACCTATGCGGAATATACGACTGCCCCCTCACGGGGCCGCCGGCGGAGTCGGCTTATTCGCTGTTCAATTCGCCAAGTTAAAAGGCGCATATGTGATCGGTACTGCCGGCGCGGAGAACATCGAATTCATTCGTTCGCTGGGCGTTGATTTGGCAATCGATTATTCCCGTACTCCTTTTGAACAATTGGCCGGAATGGTCGATTTCGTTTTGGATACAGTCGGCGGAGAGACGCTTGAACGCTCCTTTTCTATCGTAAAAAAGGGCGGTGTTCTGATTTCCATAGCGGGACGACCGGCGCCAGCGAAGGGGCAACAATTGGGGATTCGGGTCTTGGGTTCGAGCCCGGCTACCCGTCAAGATTTGATCGACATTGCGAAGTTGGCAGACGATGGACGGATCAGAACGTATGTTCAGCGCGTGTATCCGTTGCATATGGCCAGCATGGCTCATGAGCGGAGCGAAAGCGGGCACGGACGCGGTCGTATCGTGCTAAATGTCGCCGATGCGTAAAAGGTCTACGGCAGTGAAACCGGAGGAAAGAATACTTGTTTCAATCGTATTGAAATCGTACTGTCCGCTATTATAAAATCGAAAGTAACGGCGACTTTTTTTTAGTCTGCCGACAACAAAAGTGGGGGGCAGCAAATGTCCAAATCCATTGTCGAAAAATTAAATTTGCACAAGTTCGAAAAGGTAGCCGTGCTATACAAACCGGAGGATGAAAACAGTCTGGCGGAATTGTCCGATTACGACACCGAGTTGAAAGACAGTCGGTACGATCTCATTTTAGCATACGTGTTCACGATGGAATCGCTGCGGGATCTCGTCCAAAAGGTGATCGATCAGCGCGTTTTGAACAACGGCGGATATTTGTACGCAGCTTATCCGAAAAAGGGAAACAAGGTTTATTCGACTTATATTCACCGGGATAGCCTGTTTGCAGGGTTAGGGGCTGACGAGGACGGCTATGTTGGAACGAGCGGCTTGAAATTTGTGAAAATGGCGAGCTTAAACGAGGTATTCACCGTTGTCGGTTTCAAGGAAGGGGCCCGGAAAAGCAACAATGGCGCCGCAAAGCCAAGTCAACGCGTGAACGATTATGCGGACAAGATCCCCGATGTGGAAAAAGATCTGCAAGATGCGCCCGAGGCGTTAGCTTTTTACCGATCGCTTACTACCGGGTATCAAAAGGATTGGGCTCGTTACGTATACAGTGCCGTCCAAGAAGAAACAAGGGCAAAACGCCGGGAAGAAATGAAATCGATTTTAGGCAAAGGGTATAAAAGCATTGAACTTTATCGAAGAGAAAAGGTGTAAAGTGGCCCAGCCGAAGCTTCCGACGCCTGCACTCAGTTAACGTTAATCTTACTGCGCAACGTTAAAACGTAAGGACAGCCCCTCCCTATACAGCGCTAAAACGGGCGGACCGCCGCACTGCGCAGCGCTAACGTTAAACCACTTTGCCCTGTACACCGCTAAAACGGGGGATCGCCTCCCTGCACAACCCACCTGCCCAGCGCTTACGTTAAGCTTACCAGCGCACCGCGAGCGTCAAGCCCCTCTGCCCGGCGCTAACGGACGCAGCAGCGGCTATTTGCCGAAAAAAGGCCATGTAAAAATTTTAACGGACGCCACAGCGGCTATTCGCCTTATTTTTACCTAAATACCACACATAGTGCTAAAATAAGCGCGCCTACGTCCGTTAAACTTAAAAACCGGGCGTAAAACCCAAAATAGCCTCTGTCACGTCCGTTAGATCTGAAAGCGCACAAACGAATACGTTGGCACACAAAAAGAACCGTTCGGCTTGCCGGACGGCATATTTTTAATTAAATTTACCAAAACTTAAAGTTGGGTTTTATGATCCACCCAGATAAATTTTTTGTCGTAGTTCATCGAGTCTTTTTTGGACATATGCAATAGCCCCCAGAAAACAAGAAAGTCAATCGCGAGCATTGCGGCGCAAACGACGATAAAGGTGACCATTCATCCGGACTCCTTTCAATTGGCTTTTTCTTAATAATAAATATAAAATAAAACCTGGAAAATGGCAATGCAAGAAACTGCATGGAGATGAGCGTATGGGCGATGAATTGACAATGGAAAAAGCGACTTTTGCCGGCGGCTGTTTTTGGTGTATGGTTTCGCCTTTTGATAAAATGCCGGGAGTGCACAGCGTCGTATCCGGCTATACCGGTGGCAGCAAAGAAAACCCCACCTATGAGGAAGTTTGCGCCGGGACAACAGGGCATGTCGAAGCGGTGCAAATCACGTTTGATCCGCGCGTGATGCCGTATGAACGGCTGCTAGAGATTTTCTGGCAGCAAATCGATCCCACCGACCCGGGCGGGCAGTTCCATGACCGCGGCGACAGTTATCGGACAGCGATTTTTTACCATAATGAAGAACAGCGCCTGGCTGCGGAAAAATCCAAAAAGGCGCTGCAAGAAAGCGGACGGTTTGCCGATCCGATCGCAACCGAGATTGTGCCGGCGACCGAATTTTACCCTGCGGAAGACTACCACCAGAATTATTACAAAAAGAAACCGGTGCACTATCAAATGTATCGCCTCGGATCGGGCCGCGACGCGTTCATCCGCAAACATTGGCGAAACCGGAAAAATGAGCAGGAACTAAGAAAACAACTGACGCCGCTTCAGTACGAAGTAACGCAAAACAATGCGACGGAGCCGCCGTTTCGCAACGAGTTTTGGAATCATACGGCTGAGGGCATCTATGTGGATATCGTGTCGGGCGAACCGCTATTCAGTTCGCTGGATAAATTTGCGTCGGATTGCGGCTGGCCGAGTTTTTCCAAACCGTTGCGTCCCGCCAATGTAACCGAACACCTGGACACGAGTCACGGGATGATCCGTACCGAGGTGCGCAGCAAAAACGGAGACTCCCATCTGGGCCATGTCTTCACGGACGGCCCCCGGGACAAAGGCGGATTGCGCTATTGCATCAACTCGGCGGCGCTGCGCTTTATCCCCAAAGAAGATTTGGAAAAGGAAGGCTACGGGGAGTTTCTTTCTCTGTTCGCCAAATAAATAGCTTCACAACGCCTGAGGTATACGCGAAGGAACAGGCTCATAAACTGAAACCATCGACGCCAAAACGACAGGTGAAGCGGGCATGCGCAAGTGGTTCCGAACAAACAAAGAGGTCGCGGAGCAAAACCGATCCTTTCGCGATCTGACAGTAAAGCTGGAGTTACTGGAGAGGACGTTGCAATCCGTGCAGCGTCCTTCCGAATATCATATTCATATCGAGAGTCTCACGGTCGACAAGCCGGTGTTGGAACAATTGGTTTTTCGCCTCGACAGCCTGGATATTCAGGAAATCAGCGGGTCGCTCAACCTGGGCAATAATTTTGGCACCGCCAATGGTCTAAGGCTGAAAGAGCAAAAGCCGAAACAGGTAAAGCCCGGGGAAAAAAAGGCGCCCGGCGCAGGTCCGGAAATTGTCGCGACGCCGTCCGGCTATAGCCTGAAGATATAACCGGATTGCCGGCAAGGGAACGAGGAACACCGCCTATTCTTTTTCAATAAAATAAATTGTGTTTATGCTTTAGGGGGATTCGTATGGCGGTAACCGTGACGTTCGTCAGCATCAATGTGAATAATCTCAATAGAGAAGGAACCGTCGCCGTTGGCGAAGTGAATCAGGCAGGTTGGTCGGCACACGGAAAAAACAATTTCGGCAACGGATTTTACATCGGCAACACGCTTGCTTTCGCCAACGTTCAGTCGATCGTGGATGTTGACCTGATCGATTCTCCGATCAACGATTCGGATAATCTCCCCAGCGCGCAAAATCAAGCCGTTTGAGCAAACGCCCGTTTTCGGATGCCATGAAAACGGGCGTCCACATGTCAGATTTTGAACTTTGCAGCAAACAATGGCCATAAGAAAGCCAGAATATTTAGCCCGATTTTAAAACCTTGACCCAAACCGCCGAATAATCCTCCTCCCGCGCCGCCCGAAGGCGCATTGCCGCCGGATTGCCATCCGGTCAGTCCCTGCAGCATTCCGGGCAGCCCGCCAAGCAAGCCGGACAACATGTCAGATCCCTGCCCGCTGCCAGCCGCCAATGGATTTAACCCGCCGAAACTTTTTACTTTGGCGCGGAAACCTTGGCTCGAAACAGGCATTTTGCCTTTACCGCGAACGCCGTGCAGCAACAGTTCGCCGTTTTTTATTCCTTGAATCGTTCCGATATAATAGGTGCCGTCTTGCAAAACGGCGCAAACGGGTTGTCCGTACAGCATGTTCAATTGCTTTTCCACAATCGTGCCGATCGCTTCCATCCGCACCCCTCCTTTCGACAATCGCTTGCTGATTACAGTTTATACGGCTTTGCCACACCCGGCTTGGATACTTATAGCAGGTGTAATAAAAAGGCGGGTGACAGTTTCGCGGTTGTCCATCAATGCGTACGATAAAACGGAGGTTTCTGCGGGAAGGAGGGAGTGGTTTGCATCTGATTTGCTCGTATCCGATTCAGGAAGCTGCGGTCTTGCCGCACTGCGGCAAGCAGGTTGCGGTAGTTTTGGCGGACGGTGACGTTGCATGCGGTGTGATCGACGGCGTTCGAGATGGAAATTTGCTGCTTCGTCCGGCTGCAGGCGTGGATATAACGGCGATTCGCAATAAATTGTTGGCGCATCCCAAAGTAAAAGCCGCCATGCAAAAAGCGGACACGAAAGCATTTTTCCCCTTTTTCAACCCTTTTCTGTGGGCGATACCGCTATTCTTGATTGCCGCTTTGTTCGCTTTTCCTTTCTTCTGGTTGTAAGCCTTATTTTTGCGGGCATAGCGGCGATCACACAGGAATTGGGCACGGTTATTTCATACGTTATAGCGAACGGCAGATAGACAAGCGAAAGGAGGCGGGTGTTCCTATGGGAATGGGATACGGCGGATTAGGCTGCAATGTCGGTTATGGCGGTTTTACAAGCACCGGTGTCATACTGGTATTGTTCATTCTGCTTGTCATTGTTTCGCGTAGTCTCGCATTTGGCATCTAAATTCATATTGGTCCGGCCAGTGTCAAAAGCTACTTATCCTTGCGGATGGGTAGCTTTTTCGGGTTAAAAAAACGGTTGACAACTGGGGTGTATGAATCGTATAGTACATGTATCGAGTGTATGAACCACATAGTACATACACTATATTGCAGGGGGGCAAAGCCATATGAAATTTAACAATCGCGACCCCGTTTATCTGCAGGTTGTCCGCCATTTTAAGGTGGAAATCGCTACCGGCAAGCTGAAAGCGGGCGAGGAAATTCCTTCGCGCAGGGAACTCGCGGCACACTTCAATATTAATCCGAATACTGCGCAAAAAGCATACAGGGAGATGGAGGAGCAAGGATTGATTCGTACGGAAGGCAATTTCCCCAGCCGGATTACAGCGGATGAAAAAGTGTTGGGCGCAATCCGGGAAGAACTGATCAGGGAAGCCGTGGATACGTTTGTCGCCGCGGTTCGGAAAATCGAAGTGCCGCTTGATGAATTGCTGCAAATTGTAAAAGAAACATATGTTGCCGAAGTGCTTGAACGGTCGGAAAGCGAAACGGATGCGGGAGGCGAAACGGATGATTGAAGTGAGGAATGTAATCAAGAAATATGGTCGCAAAAAAGTGTTGAACGGTGTTTCGTTTACGGCGGAAAAAGGGCAAATCACTTGTTTGATCGGCGTCAACGGCGTAGGAAAAACCACGATCATGAAGGCGATCATGGGCTTGACGCCGATCAACGGCGGAGAGATTCTGATCGACCAAAAGCCGCTGAATCATGCGATGTATGAGCGGATTGTATTTATCCCGGATACGATTGCCATGCCGCTCCAGATGAAAATTCGCGATTGTCTGCAATTTATGGGTGATTTTTACCGCAATTGGAACCATGTGCGCGCGGAAGAACTGCTTGCGTTTTTCAAGCTGGATGAGCGGGATCGTTTGGCGGAACTTTCCCGGGGGAATGCGGCTAAAATCAACTTGCTGCTCGGATTGTCCGTCGATGCGGATTATCTGTTGATGGACGAACCGTTTTCCGGAATCGATATGTTCAGCAGGGAACAAATTGCGAAAGTGTTTACCGGCAGTCTGATCGAGGATCGCGGCGTGATCATCACCACCCACGAGATTAATGATATTGAGCATTTACTGGATAAAGCCGTACTGTTCGAGCAAGGTAAAGTGCTGAAAGAATTCGGCACCGAAGAAATGCGGCTGTCCGCAGGAAAATCCGTTGTCGATGTTATGAGAGAGGTGTATCAGGCATGATCCGGTTTGCCAAGCTGCTTCATTTTGAATGTTACCGTTTTCGTTATTTTTATCTTGCTTTGCTGCTCGTCACGGCGATTTTGCAATCCGTTGGCCTGCTGCTTTTCACAGCCGAATATATGCAGCGCGCCAACCGCTGGATGACCGCGGGAGGCCTGTCGCAAACGCAGTTTCTGGAGCGTATCGGCCCGACGAGTTTTGCTCGATTCAGCGAAGGAAGCCTGTGGTTTGTTGCCCCGATTGCCTTATGTATCGTAGCCCTTTTGTTGTATGTCTTTCTTATCTGGT
>DASVDB010000165.1 GCA_036381315.1 Bacilli bacterium
AATGAACGCCTTCCTCCCCGATATTGTAAACCTCGACGCCATCGATTAGGGTATGGTTGGCATTGTCCAGCATAATCCCTTTTTTCGCATCGGTGATTTTAATATTCTTCACGATCCAGTAATCGCCGGTGATGTGCAGGGCATACCCGCTGCTGATCGTGCCTCCGTCAACGACAGCCGGATTGGCGCTGTCGGTTTGCAGTGTGATTGGGCTTGACGAAGTCCCGTCCGCCGACGCGGTGAATGTACCGTTAAACGTTACTCCGGCGGAAAGATTGATCACGTCGCCGGGCTGGGCACCGGACAGCGCGTTCTGCAGACAAGAGACAGTGCCGCATGTTGTCGTCGCCGCTTGAGTTCGGTTGGGGGCAAGCAACAGCATAGCCGCGACAATGACCATCGTCGCAGGCAACCAAAGCCATTTTGCGGCTGTTCGGTTTGCCGAAAATTGGTTTCCCATCATTCATTTCCTCCTGCGCGAAATTTTTGAAGTGATTTTGAAAGCGCTATCACTCCGTCTTATTTATATTACAAACTCAGGGCACACCCAATGGAATTTCTTTATATGTTGTGTCGTTTTTTTTGTATTTCCGCGCCGTATGGGAAATCCTTCATGCACAGTCTCTCGTCTTCGGCCGATTTGCGTGAACACTTGACAATTCGGATTTTAACAGATGTATGCCATGCTCCTACCATTTACGTTCGCAATCACTGGAAATAAGGCCAAGCTTTATCATGTGTAAACTTACTCTATTGATAGCGTTGCGGTTTTATGCCAGTTTTCCGTTGAAGTTTTTTTCGCTTTCCAACCGCGCCAAGCCATCCTGACGTAAAACAAACCGTTCCGTTCCCCGATCGGTGGCGATGCCGAGCTGCGTTTCGCCTCCGGGTAGTGTCGACACCCGTAAAACAGGCGGTTTTACACCGTTTTGGTAAACGGCGATAAATTGCGTTTTTTTTCCGTGCCCCCGGAGCAGCAACCCGCCCATCATGCAGGTCGGATCGTCAGCCGTACCCGGCGAACGAATCTGATATGCGGTCGTGCCTGGAAATAGTAGCGTCGAGACAGTGACCGACCCGGTCCGTACATGGTCGTGCGAATCGCCCCGTTCGCGCCCTTCCTTTGGCGGGGGGCCAACCCGCACCGTCAGATCGTATTGCTCGAATTTCCTTCCACAGGTTCTTTGCGATACTGCGCTGATGAATGAATATGGGGCTTCTTTTCCAGGCGGCTCCCCGCATGCCCGCCATGTCTCTATTTGTCGGACCTTCTCCCATTTCTCCCCGGCATCCGGCAGCCAATGCAGAAACCAGTCAACCGGCGAAAGCTCCCGCTCCGCTTCAACCGTAAACCAGTCGAGCAGCCACTGATCGTTCAGCCAAAGATGGCGGCTCATCACGCAGCCCTCATAGGCTTGATCCGATTCGGCCCAAACGTATGTGTAATCGGAGGCTGCCGCGAATTTTCGGCATTTTCCTTCATGCGGCCGCTGATCGAGCCACTCCACCGCCACGGTATTGTGGCTCGGAGTGGAAGCATACCAGTTGTGTCTCATAGCGGAGCCGTACGGCACCATGCCTCTCTCCGGTGCGAAGACGCCCGCCGCATGGTTCAGCACCAGATTCAATTTGTCGTAATGGCCGTGCGATCCGCCGTGTGGTCCGAAATCGATGATAAACGACAGCGGATTTCCGGAGCGTTTGCCTATGGCAAAGCCGGATTCGGCCAGCCATCTCGATGCCGTTTCGCCCGTTTCCGCGGTTTCCCGCAGCGGCCACTCCCCTTCCGCAAACACCGCCGCTTCCAACCCGTTTCTTTGCCTTTTTCCATATAATTGCCGATACGCTTCTTCAAGGATGGGCACAAACGCCCCATCCCGATAACGGGCCAGCCCGATTTCGAAAACCTCGGCGATTTCCCGCGCGTACGGAACGCGTCTGTACGGACCGTCATGCAGCGCCGGCAACCGTCCGTCCACGTCCGCGAGATCGGTCAATACCCGGAACATGCCACGAAGCGTCTGGCCATCCGCACCGGTCGCACCGTACAAATCCACACCGAGCCGCAATGACATTTCTGCCGCAATCAAATAA
Organism: Bacilli bacterium; assembly: GCA_036381315.1. Taxonomy (NCBI): domain Bacteria; kingdom Bacillati; phylum Bacillota; class Bacilli; species Bacilli bacterium. The sequence goes on from DASVDB010000165.1 coordinate 2,095, forward strand.
GCTCGGAGCACGAAAATGTGGTAGTAAACGCTGCCTTCAAATTCGAAATGATCAGGCTTGACCCCCACCGTCAGATGATGCCTAAATCCTCCCGGCCCTTCAATCAGGCCGGACAACTTCCCCCGCTCGTCGCGAAAGGCGTATATGCAGGATAATGCCGCGTTCAGCCAGGCGGTGTAGTTGTTCTCCGGGTTGTTTTTCTCCACGATCAGAATGTGCCTGTATCGGGTCATGCTGTCCTCCAGCATAGCGAGAAAAAGCTCAATCGCGGATCGATTCTTTTCCATTTCAATGCCTTCGTCGCGCAGGAGCAGCATCGTCCTAAGCAGGGTGCATGCCCAGATCGCCTCCGTCAGCGCTTGCTGGAACGCCCTTCCCTTCAACATCCAAGGCTCGGCCCCAGGATGAACGGGATAACGCGGATATTGCTCGGCGTAACGGACCAGTATCGTCTTCGCCAGCTCGGCATAGCGAACGTCCGCCGTAGCTGCATAAACCGCCGCCGCCCCCAGCGCGTTCCTGGCAGTTTCCTGGTGCTTAAACACCAACCAGGCGCCACGCAGCTTGTCGTCCGTCAGACGACATCCATATGGACAATGGAACACACGGGCGTCATCTTCCGCCGGGTCGTACCGCAATTCAGTATGATGCTCCGGGCAAACGTACTGGTGCCACCAGCCCCCGGGTTCCGCCGGAATGGAGACGCCGCGCGCGAAGACGTGGTCCAACTCCGTTTTCAGCTGCTCGATCGAACGCGCGCACCAGCCATAAGTCGTAATTTTATCGGCGATCCTCATCGCATGAACATTCCGCCGTTGATTTCGATCGTCTCGCCGGTCAGGTAGTCGGACATTGGCGAAACCAGGAACAGCACCGCGTTCGCCACATCTTCCGGCGTCCCTTCCCTGCCGAGGGGAATTCCTTTGACTGTGGCTTCCCTGGCCGCAGGCGGAGTAAACGTGTCGTGAAAAGCCGTCTGTCCGATAAAGCCCGGCGAAACCGCGTTTACATAAATTCCTTTGCCAGCCAGTTCTTTAGCCAAACCTTTCGTATAGGTCATCACGGCCGCTTTGGCGGCGGCGTACAGCGTCGCCCCCGGGCCGCCGCCGTTGTGGGCGGCGATGGAAGTGACGTTGACGATCTTGCCTCTCCCTTTTTCAACCATGCCGGGGGCAACCGCCTTGCACATAAATACGACGCTTTTAAAATTGACGTCCACCACTTTGTTGTAATGGTCTTCGTCCAACTCCAGGTTGCCCATCCGCTTGATCAAATGTCCGGCGTTGTTGACGAGAATATCGATTTTTTGGCCAAAGGCCCGCTCCGCTCCCAAGACCAGCGCATCGATTTGCCGCAAGTCGGCGACGTCGGCCTGGAGGACGACCGCCTGGCCTCCCGCTTGGCGGATCAACGAAGCGGTTTCTTCTCCCTGCTCGCGGTTTTTCAAGTAATTGATCACGACTTTGGCGCCGCAAGCCGCCAGCTTTAAGGCGATGCCGCGGCCGATGCCCGCGTTGGAACCGGTGACCAGCGCCAATTGTCCGGATAAATCGATGTTCATTGCTATTACCTCCCCGTTTGCTTTATTTCAGCAGATCTTCCCGCAACGGCGTGAACGTATCGATCAGGATGCTCGGCTCAAGCGCCTTGGCGCCATGCACGGCGCCACCGGGAATCGATATGGTCTCGCCCGCGCCGATCTCTGTGATTTTTCCGTCGACGGTAAACCGCATACGGCCCTTCACGCAGTAGCTGAATTGTTCGTGCAGGTGGCTGTGCTCGTAGCCCTCCGCCCCCTGCTCGAAATGAACTTCCATCATCATCAGCCGTTCGCCCGGCGGAAAAATTTTGCGTTTCACACCGGGTTCCGCCGGTTGCCACTGTCCAATGCCGCTCATGCGAACACTCCTTTCTAAACGTGGTTTAAAATGTAGTTCAAATCGGATCATCTTGTTATTGCAGCACGCTCAGATTGAGATGAAACGTGCGGTCTTGCTCGGAAAAATAAACGTTGGCGCCGAATCCCTGGTCGTCGACAAAGTAGCTGACCGAATGCCGCTCGCCTTTTCTTGCCGGAACCAGCAAGGTGACCAGCTGGTGTTTGACCGCCTTGTTCGTGGACGCTATCAAGTGCCATTGTTTCGGCAGTCCCTCGATTTCAGCCGGGTCCACGCCGACAAACTCGTCATGCTGGGAAAGCGACAGCTTTCCCGAGGAGCAATACACAAATTTCCCGTATAAATCCGCCTTTTCACCTTCGAGATAAAAGCGCTGTCCTTCCAGGCGAAACGGCCGCAGCGCGTGCAGCAGAAAATCGGCTCGGCCCGGCTGTTCCAGTTCGATCCGATCGACCACTGTGAAATAAGACCCATGAACAAAATAAATTTCTCTGACGAAGCTTTTCAGATAAGGCACATGATGCCTGTATGCGGCAGTCGCGTCAGCGCGGACATAACCATGCGGACCGCGCTGTCCGGCTTCCTCGATCACTCCTTTGGCCAATATGTTTTCCAGTTTGTTCGTTTCCGTGTACTGCCCTTTGCCGTCGATCAGCACCGTGTTGTGGGATCGGGTCTGCCGCCGCCACAATCGGTGCATGGTTGTGCCGAAGCCGATATAATATCCGCTTTTGATCAGCAGCGGCTCGCCGTACGCGTGCAGCAGGATGCCGTTCTGATCGCCGTGGCTGTGGCTGATCGAACCGTACGGACTGCTCTTCGTGAGCAGCATCACGTGATCGGCGGGCGAATCCATGCGGCGGTGCATGGCGACCCATCCGATGTCCCGAAACCATTTTACCGGTTCGATCCGCACCGGCGGCTCCGGCGGCACCTCCGGATAATCGTGGCGGTACAGCATGTCGTCAAAGCGAAAATCCCACCAGCCGCGGTTGAAAAATTTCTTCTCCGCTTCCGTGTCCCACGCCTTCGTCTGCTCGTAGTACCATTGATACATGCCGTTGCCGGTCACCCCGGCGAACTGCCGCATCAGCGCCCCCGTTTTCAGCCCCGGCCGCTCGCCCAGATTGGACTGGTCGCAGAAGCTGGCGCGGGCGGTGTCGGGGCTGTAACAATACAACGGGAAATCTCCGGTGGCCTGAAAAAAGGGACGCTTGTAAATGTCGATGCCGCAAAATTTTTTGACCAGATTGAGCGCGTCGGTCAAGTACGCCATCCCTGTCGTCCAGTACATCGGTCCTTCCGCCCAGCCGCCGTCATCGCCGCCCCACGGCGTGTACAGCCCGCAATAATATTCCAGAGTGTAATCAAGCCATTCCCTGGCCTCCGGGCGCTCGTCGAACATCGCGATACAGCATGGAACCAGCACCGACGAAAGGGAACGAACAGCATGACTGTCGTATGGAACCTGATGGATTTTCGAGCGCTCGATCACGTGAAAGGCGACCTGCTCCGTCCGGCGGAACAAAGCATCCAAAACGGCTTGCCGCTCGCTGTCCGACAGCGACCCGTACAGCCAGTCATACCCCCAAGCCAAGGCCCCGGCAATGCGAAAAGCCGCTTCATCGTTGTAATCCCTCGATGTAGTGCCCTCCGTGTCCCAACCGGCAATGTGCAGCAGCCATTTCCTGGCGCGGCTGATCAGGTTGGAATCCTCCAGAATGACGCCGGCCACGCTCAAATGCCGAACCGCGTATAACGCTTCCTGGCAATCCATGTACATTTGCCGCCACAATTGGATCACGCGCCGGCCGCCGGGATATTCCGCCGGTTCGGGGATCAATTCCCGATCGAGCCACGGTTGGACGGATTTTTCGTAAAACTCGTTCCAACCGCAGTAATCGGCATGCTCCCCGATACGTTTTCGGAACTCCGCCACTTCGCCCGCGTTCAGCCATAAACGGGGATGGCCCGGCTTGACGCCGCGGTATCGCGTTTCGCGCGAGGCGAGCGGTGTCGAGGGCAGACCTTCCGGCACGGTGAAGGAGCGAACAACGCTCCAATCGGAACGGAGCAGGCCGCCTTCCGGGGTGGGAATATCGATGGCATAGCGCCAGTAATACGTTCCCGGGGAAAATACGATGTCGGGCGTGAAAAAATTATACGCGATCCGGTCAAACACCATTGTGCCGTCGGCGGGAAACTTCTCTGAAGCGGAAACCTCCAGCACGTAAAAGGCGCGTTCCTCGTCCTCCGGCATCCAGGTAAAGCGCGGCGGATTTTCGCGAATCCGCGTTTTTTTGTCCGGCCTGTAAGGCACGGACAGCGGCGTACCGACCGGTTGTTCCAGTTGCTTCTTATTCATCTGCATCATCCTCTTCCTTTCGGTTCCAAAGTTTTGCCCGACCACAGCAGCGCCGCGGAAAGCAACAGCGCATAAACAAACAGCGTCGTCCAAGGCAGCCAGCCATAACGCCCACCATCGGCCCAATCGAACAAAAAACCGCTCAGTGAATTGCCGGCCAAGCTTCCGACAGCCAACCATACGCCACTAAAGCCGAAAAAGGTGGCAAAACACCCCTCGGGGGCGTAACGAGATATCATCGTGTTCATCGTGGGCGTGCAAATCATCTGCCCCGCCGTAAAAACGATCACGGCAGCCATCAGCGACCAAAACCCCGAAGACGCGCCCATTACAAAAAGCGCCGCACCGAGGAGCGCAACGCCCATTGCGAGAATGTGCGCCGGCTTGAAGCAACGATCCAGCCAATGAATTGCCGGAAGCTGGCATAACACCATAAATGCCGCCCCGCTCATATACAGATAAGAAACCGCCGAGGGATCGCTCAACACCGTCTGCGCCCGGATCGGCACCACCAAATACAGTTGTCCCCATAACGCCCACATACCGGACATTAACAAATTGAATACGACAAAACGCTTGTTCCGCGCCGCTAATAAAAACAAATTTCGGAATGGCGCCCCGTTTTCCCCATTCCCTTTTAAAGAAGGAATCAGGAACCATGTGGTAACGAACGATAGGGTGAACATTGCCGCCGCGGACAGGCAGACCAGGCGAAAGTCGGTTTTCAGCAAAAACATGCCGATGACCGGACCGATTATAAAACCAATATTGCTGAGCGTTTCCCGAATCGCGTAAATTCGGTTTTTGATGCGCGCGTCGGATAAGCGGGCATACGCGGCGTAGCTGGCCGGATGAAACATAGCGCCGCCTAGTCCGGATACGATCGCCGCCAACACAAAACCCACAGGGTGAACAACCGTGGCGTATAGGTAGTATCCCGCCACGCGAGTGGCTACGCCGAGCATGATCGCGCGCCTGTATCCCATTCGGTCAGCCAGCATGCCCAGAAACAATTTCATCCCGTTCTGGACGACGCCGCTTACGGCCAGAACCGATCCCGACAAAGCCGCGCTCCATCCCAACTCCTGGATAAAATGATAGCCGAGCAGCGGCACCAGCATGAAATAACCGACCGCCATCAGGAGCGTATCCGCATACATGCTCAACAAACTGAAACTGAAATAACCCCTGTTGACTGTTGCATTCATAGGTCCCATATGTTTGATTGTAGCATCTGGGACCGAAACGCACAGGGGCTTTTTTTTAGGTTGTATTGTGCATTTTTGGGCTGCAAAAGCATGATTATTTCTTCGGCAATTTCATTGTCACGGTCGTACCTTCCCGGGGAACGCTATCAATGGAAAGCCCATATTGCTCACCATATACCAACTGAATACGTCGGTGTACATTAATGAGTCCGATGCCGCCTCGCTGCTGTCTTCCCACAGTCTCCTGCTCCGTCTGTTCGGCAGTGCTCGATTGCAAGCACGCGCGCAATTGCCGCAGTGCGTCCGGGGCTATGCCCAGACCATTATCTTCCACCGTGATTAGGAAGTGGTCGTCCTTAATTTGCGCATCGATTCGTATATAATGGTGGGCAGCGATTCCATCCTTAAAAGCATGTTGGAATACGTTTTCCACCAACGGCTGCAGCGTCAGCCGCACCATTTTTTCCAGCAGCAGCGCCGGAGAAACGGCGACATCGATTTCGAAATCCCGGCCGATCCGGTGCTTAAGAATAATCATGAAATTGCGCACATGATTCAATTCGTTGACCAGCGTGATTTCCTCCAGATTGGTTTGGATCGAATAACGCAACATAAAGGCCATCGCTTCGACGATTTCGGTAATTTCTTCGGAATCCTGGACGATGGCGTAACAATTGATCGTTTCCAAAGTGTTGTATAAAAAATGCGGGTTGATCTGCAACTGCAAGGCCTGCAATTCGGCCTTTTGCCGTTCGAAACGGGTTTTTTGCAAAGCCAGCTCGGATTTCTGGTTTTTTAGTTCCGCCGCATACACTTTTTCGATCATTTCGGAAAGCCGGGTGACCATCAGATTGTATCGGTGGATTAGCCCGCCGATCTCGTCAGGGCAGTCGTAACCGTCGATCCGGCTCCAGATGCCCTTCTCCGTCTCTCTCATCCCCTCTTTTAACCGGCGGATCGGACGAATGATCGAACGGCCGAAACGGTAAGCGATCCACAATGCGACACACAAGGTCATAAGTCCCACCGCCAAGGTCGTCGTCCGAATGTTTGAAATCGGTTTGCGCAACTCCTTGACAGGCAACGAGTAAACCATTTCCCACCCGAGATATTCGGAATGACGGGAAACAAACAAACGCGGCTCGTTGCCGACCGGTAGCACGAAAGAGTTGTCCTGCCCATTCAGCCTGCCGGTGATGTCTTCCCACTCCTTGTCATTCAGACTAAGCGATTTCGGCCAATAGATCGTCTCGCCACTGTCGTTTATAATAAAAAAGAAGCCGTTTTCCCCCAGATTGAGCTTCTCCCAAACATCAGCCATCTCTCTTGTTTTCACCTCAATCGCAAGAATTCCCTTCGGTTCGTAGGAAACCAATCCTCGGATTCTGCGGGCGATTGTGATCGTTTCCACGCGGGGCGGCGAAATTAGACCGCCTTTCAACACGGCGATTTTCCCGTCGGCCGGAATTCTATCCCGCAAGTATGTCAATCTCTTTACGGGATCGAACTGGGTGTGGTTCAACAGGTTCTGATCGTCCTCCACGATTGCCAAGCCGTTATCCCCGATGACATAGATCATGAAAATTTCGGGATAGCTGATAAACAATTTCTGAAAGATGGTGTTTTGAATTTTCTGGTTCAATTCGTAGTAACGGTACTCGTCGGGCGGCGTCAGATCCAAAAACTGCTTGACGTCCTTTTCCGACAGCACCGACTCGCTCGCCGATTCGTATCTTCTTAAATAAAGCTCGGTTTGCTGCACTGCGTAGTTGATAATCCTGGTCACGTAATTTTCCACTTGCGCGTCCAGCGCTTGCGACGATTTCCAATACGTGAACAGCCCCACCGTCGACAAGGAAAAGATGATAACAATCAAAAAATACACGAAAATTTGCGCGAACAGGCTCTTTCTCATAAGTCGACTCCCAGCATTTCCCGGTATTCGGAAGGCGTGTATCCCGTCATTTTTTTGAATGTCTTGGTAAAGTGGGGGTGATCCGCGTATCCGACTTCGAACGAAATGTCAGTGATTCGATTCCGGGGGTCCGCCAGCAGCTGTTTGGCGCGTTCCATGCGGCGTTTAATCCGGTATTGCACGAACGTCTCTCCCGTTGTCTGCTTGAACAACTGGCTGAAATAGGAAGCGTTCAGACCGATGTAATCGGCCACCTCTTGCAAGGATACGTCGCGGGACAAATGATCGTCGATAAAGCATTTTGCTTCTTCGAACGGATCCTTGGCCCGGCCTTTCCGCCTTTCTTTGATGCGCCGCATGATATCTTTGATATAGGCGAAAAGCTGGCCGAACAATGCGGCGTCGGAGGCAGGCTCGTCGGACCGAAACTCCGGCACGGCCGGCAACAGGTTGCGCCCGTTCAGCCGTTTGCGCAGCAGCGCGCACATTTCTTCGGTTTGCTTGATCTTGCCGGTCAAATGAAGCGCGGCGTTTTCCATTTCCGCCCGCCATTCCGCGATCAACGCGTCCGCCTCTGCTTCGTTCAGCATCCATACCGCCTGGTCCATTCGTTCGATCCATTCGTCCCATTTGGCCAACGAGACGTACGCCAACTCCGTTTTCCGCGCATGGTCCGCCAGCTTTTGCAGCGTGTCCCGTATGCCTTTTTTCGTGATCGGCTTCAAAATATAGTCTTTTACTCCGAAGGTTAAGCTTTTGCGGGCATATTCGAAATCATCGTACCCGGAAACGATCACCGTCTGAATTTGGCTGTATTTTTCCGAGACGATCCGGCACAGTTCCAGACCGTCCATCACCGGCATACGAATATCGGTCAGCAAAAAATCGGGGCGGATGCGTTCCAACTGCTCCAATGCTTCCTTGCCATTTTCGGCGGAATGAATTTCCTTCACAAACGGGCACGATTGGCCGACCAATTTCACCAATCCTTCGCGAATCATCGGTTCGTCATCCACCACAAGCACTTTATACATTGCGGAATTCCCCTTCCCCGAGCGTATTTTTGGAAGCGCTTAATTGGAGTCTATAAGAAAGAGCCTCCCCATACAATACCTACATGAGGAGGCGATGCGTCAATATTTAGCCAACGGGCCTCGTTATCTCAAAGGCGGATGGAAGTCACCATTGTTGTATTTCTCCGTCGCTTCTTTGATCAAGTCGTTTCCGCCTTTGGATTTCCACTCTTCGATAACCTTCGGCCAATCGCTAATCGGTTCCTTCCCGAATACCATTTTCATAATATGTTCGTTGATAAGCGGCGAAAATTGGTCGGAGTTAGGATTGATATCCGGGTTGTTGACCCAGGCGTCGAGTCGCGGTTCAAATTCGTATCCCGAACGGCCTTCTTTGGTCAGCGTGTTGTCGATGAAATCCATCAGTTGCCGACCCTCATCCGTTAGCTCTAACGTACCTTTGATATAGGTGTTGTCGTGCACCATCCACAGCCAGTAGTTCAAGAACTGGAACTTGTCGATCTCTTCGTTGGTCTCCGGTGCCTTGTACTGGATTTTGCCATCGACCACTTGATAATCTTTGCCCTCGATGCCGAAGGTGAAAAACTTCTCCGCTTCGTCCGACACCATCCAGTTAAAGAACTTCACGATGTCGGCCGCCTTGTCTTCCGCTTTTTTATTGATAAAGTACGCTCTCGTGGTCGGACCGTACAGGGCGTATCCGCCCTTGCCGTCCGGCCCGACGGGGGAGGGGATCAACACCGGTTCTGCTTCCGGCACGTTGTTTTTCAACTGCGCGCCCCAAACCGGCAGCTCCTGCGCGTTCATCGACCACATGCCGGCTTTGCCGGAAACGATGACGCTTTTGAAGGTGCTGCTGTTGATCGTCGGGAATTCCTTGCTGATCAACCCTTCGTCGAACATCGTTTTATACATTTGAATCGCTTTTTCCATATTTTCGACATCCAGAAATTTCGGCTGAATTTTGCCGTCGACCAATTCTAACTGGTTGTTGTAGCCCATCACGTCATACGCGCCGAACACGGTGTCCGCGTATTTGAAGTTTTCGCGCCCCGCGTAAGGTTGCTCAACGCCGAGTTTCTTGAATGCCCTCAGCACTTCCAGGAAATCGTCGATCGTTTTCGGCACTTCCAAGCCGGTTTTCTTCAGTAGATCCATTCGGATCCAGGTGGCGCGCCGCGCCGGATTGGCCAGGTATTCCGGAATCCCGTAAATCTTGCCGTCGATCGTCACCCTTTCCCAAGCTTCTTTCGGTACTTTCTTAAGCAAGTCTTGCCCATATTTTTCCAGATACGGTTTCAAGTCAAGAAATACGCCGGCTTCCACGGAACCGGCCATTTCCGGGCCGCGCGTTCCCCCGCTGCTCTGTACGACGTCAGGGATGTCGCCGGTGGCAAACATTTGCACCATTTTTTCCTCAAACTCATCATGCGGTATAAGCCGAATGTCGATATCGACATTGGTCATTTCCTCCATCTTTTTCACGTATTCGTCTTCGTTGATGTTCGGACTGTTTTCCACATATTTTTTGTTCAAGGTGCGCATCGAAATGGAAAATTTGACAGGAGGTTTGTTTGCGTCGGCATGCCCGGCGTTGCCTCCGTCGGCGGACGCCGGTTCGTTTACGCCTTCGTTCCGGTTTCCGTTTTTGGAGCACCCCATAATGATTATGCTGAACACGAACACTAAAACAAGAAGTGACACCAAACTTTTTTTCATTCTTTCCCCTCTTTTCCTAAGTTTAATTTAAGCCTTTTTCCATCTTCATTTAAAATCTATGAAAACGCTTTAACAATGGGATGTCTTTGTTTTCGTTTGTCGTTTTTTTGGCTGATCATGATTTCAACGACCCGAGCAGCATGCCCTTGGTAAAATGCTTTTGCAAAAACGGATAAATCAGCACCATTGGTATCGTGGCGACGATGATCACCGTCATCTGCACGCCCTGCGGCGAAGCGGTAGCCAACTCGGAGAACAACTGGTTGCCAGTGTCGGCCAAATTGTCATTAACCAACATTTCCCTGAGTTTGATCTGCAACGGATACAGGGAACGGTCGTTGATAAAGTAAAGTGCGTTCTTGTATGTGTTCCAGTTCGTCACGCCATAAAAAATCCCGACCGAGGCCATTACCGGTTTGGACAATGGAAGGATCAAACTCCGGATGATGCGAATTTCCCCGCAGCCGTCTATCCGGCAAGAATCAATCAACTCGTTCGGAAGCTGGGCGAAAAAGGAGCGCATCACGAACAGATTAAACGCGCTAATCGCCGTCGGAATCATCAATGCCCACAGCGTGTTCATCAATCTGATCTCCTTGATCAGGATGAATTCGGGAATGAGCGGCGCCGTAAAAATCATCGTAATCAGCACATATATCAGCACAAATTTGCGGCCGACGTACTCTTTCCGAGACAACGGATACGCAAGCGACGTCGTTGCTATCAGATTGATCAACGTTCCGAGAATCGTGATGTACACGGAAATGGCGAACGACCGCCAAATCGAGGCATCATTGAATACGTATTGGTAGTACATGAATGTGAAATCTACCGGCCAAAACAGCACGTCTCCGTTGTCGATCGCTTTCGGGCTGCTGAAGGACTGGGCGACGATATTCAATATCGGCAAAAACATGCTGAGGGCGACCGCGGACAAGAAAATATAATTACACACGACGAATATTTTTCTGGCCGTACTGTAACGTTTCAACCGATCACCTCCCTTTTTGACGAAGTATGAATCAATACAGCGACTCCCCTGTCGCCCTTCGGCTTAGTGTATTGGCCACAAAAAGCAGGAACAGTCCGACGACCGACTTGAACAAACCGATGGCCGTGGCGTAGCTATACTGCTGCATCTGCAGGCCGGCCTTGTAAATATAGGTGTCGAGAATTTCGCTGTTTTGCAGGTTCAGCGGATTTTGAAACACGTACACTCTTTCAAATCCGTAATCCATGAAATCGCCAATTTTCAACAGAAATAGTACGGTAATCACCGGCAATAGCGACGGAATGGTGATCGACAGCGTCTGCCGCCAACGGCTTGCGCCATCAATTTCGGCCACCTCGTACAGTTCCGGATTAATGCCCGCCAGTGCAGCCAAATAAATGATCGTGCCGTAACCAACGTCGCGCCAAAGACCGGAGCCGACAAGCACGCTACGGATATAAGCGTTATCCCCCAAAAAATAAATCGGTTCGAAGCCAAAAAACACAAGAATTTGATTGACGAAACCGGACGACGGCGAAAGAATGCCGATAAAAATTCCGCTGATGATCACCCAGGACAAAAAATGGGGAGCGTAAATGATCGTCTGCACCGTCCGTTTGAACACCATCAAACGCAGTTCATTCAACAGCAACGCGATGAAAATCGGCGCCGGGAAGGCGATCAGGATGTCGTAAATGCCCAGAATGATCGTGTTTTTCAAAATCCTGATGAAATCGTAGTGCGAAAACATTTTTTCGAAATTGGCGAACCCGACCCAGGGGCTGCCGGTGAACCCCTGAAAAATGTTGTATTTCTGAAAGGCAATCACAGAGCCCATCAACGGAGTGTATTTAAACACCAGAAAATAAAGGATACCTGGAATAGACAAAAGATATAACGTCTTGTATTTCTTCATATACCGGATGGTTCTCCGGAATGAACGGGTGGGCAGCCGCGGCGCGATCGTGGTCTGCACGCCCGTCTTCATGGCCGCTCTTCCTTGAGAGGGAGTACGGCTTTTATTGCCGGAAATGGTTCGGTTATCTGGTACATGCCCGGGCCTCCTTTTGGATTGTCTGATCTACGTTTATCCTAATTGATGGAGGCGGTTCCAACAATGGATTCATTTTTATCCGTCTTGTGTTTTTTTAAGTTGCTCGCATCCGGATATACGGAAACAAAAAGACCGCCTTTGTCGGGCAGCCCTATTTGGAATATCGGATATATTAGTCTTCTTACTACTAAGAGATGGCGTCCCGGCGCAAATAGCTTTGAAGCAGGCGAAATACCTCCGGCGCTATTTTGTCGAGACGGGCCGGCTTCCACTCGCGATTCAGCCACATATGCCTGCTCGAACCGCTAGACAAAAGCTCTCCTTCCGGCGCAACCCCAAACCCGCCTTCTCCGCTCTTGGCATGTTGCCCCGACTGCAATGCGGCCGCGCCCGCCGGCGCATCCGCGATTCGCCTGACCTCATAGTCGAATTGCACGCGCACCGCCGAAAAATCGGTTAAAGAAGTATAGACGGCGATAAGGTCGTCATAATGTGCCGGCTTGCGATATTTGATGCTCAAATCGACTAACGGCAAAAAGAGCCCCAAACTTTCCAACTGGTGATAAGAAGAGCCGGCGCTGCGCAGCCATTCCGTGCGTCCGGTTTCAAACCAGCCCAAATAATTCGCGTGATGAACGACGCCCATCTGGTCGGTTTCCTGATAACGGGCGCGCAATATATGTTGATGCCATATATTCTCCATATGCGGTTCTCCTTTTCATCTTGCTGTTGCCTCTCGCCGGGCGTTATACCTGTATCATAAAACATGAGGTGGCCGCAGACAAGGTGAGTTGCCGGATACAAATGTTCTGGATGTGAACGTTTTGTTGTTGATGCGGCGGAAAACGGAGCGTAATATTAATGATGCAACTCGGATCGAGACAAGGGGGAATGCAGCATGACTGAAACCGGCAAAATTGCCGTTACCGGCATCGGTACCGTAACTCCATACGGTATCGGGCTTAATACTTTTTGGGAGCATTTGATCGCCAATCACTCCGCCGTCGCCGCGATCGAGGATGAGCATTTGCGCCAATG